>JANOPU010000028.1:0-2446 GCA_031422055.1 Ferruginibacter sp. | reverse complement strand
TCTATCCCATGGTCGTGTCCTCACCGACAAATATTTTATTTTCGGTAGGCGGGGACACCGGCCGAGAGTAGTAGAAAAATGAAAACCGTCTCAATTAAATGAGACGGTCTCCTTTATTAAATTCAAATGCTATATTTTGAGTATTATTGTTCCTTCGCCATCGTTAACCTTGTAAACTCAGAGCCACTGAATATTTTTGATAATTTACTGTCATTGGTCTTCTTCCATTCAGGGATCTTTACTTCAGAAACAATTCTCCAGAAATTTTTTGATTTCAGATCTTCATAATCGTTTGATTTTACGAAGATTCCGATCATGGTATTTCTTTTTTTAAACTCGATTTTAACTGCTTTCTTTTCAAGGTGTGCAGGTTCTAAAAACTTAGTGATCATATCATTTATCATGTGCAAATTTTTTGCAAACGTAATGTAATTAAGGCTTAAATGCAGATTTAGTTTTCCACTATTGCACATTTAGCGAAAACCCTTTTAAACCCGGTAACAAAAAGCATTGATATTCATACCTGCGCCAACAGATGCAAATAAAATAATATCGCCGGGATTTAATAAATGATCTTCCATTTTATTTTTCCGCACACTGTCGAAAAGTGTTGGCACCGTTGCTACAGAACTATTGCCCAGTTTATGGATACTCATAGGCATAATATGTGAGGGTAATTCATCTATATCATATAATTTATAAAAAGCCTTGATGATGCTTTCGTCCATTTTTTCATTAGCCTGGTGCAGAAAAACCTTTTTTATATCTTTTATATTAACTGAAGCTTTATCTAAACATTGTTTCATGGCCATAGGTACATACTTCAGCGCATACTCATATACTTTTCTGCCTTTCATTTTCATAAACAAGGTATCGGAGCCCACATTGGGATGATAAGATTTTCCATATTTCAGATAATTAACTTCTTCAATACAATGTGACATACCGGCAGTAGCAAGGATACCTGCGCTGGTATCATCACCATCTTTTGCTTCAAGAACACATGCCCCTGCCCCATCGGAAAAGATCATACTATCCCTGTCATATTCATCGATGACCCGTGATAAGGTTTCAGCCCCAATAACCAGGCATTTTTTTGCTACACCGGCTTTAAAATACGCATCAACCTGAATAACCCCCTGAATCCATCCAGGACAACCAAAAAGCAGATCGTAAGGGATACAAAAAGGGTTTTTAATATTCAAGGCATGTTTTACCCGAGAAGCAATAGCCGGCAAAACATCCGTTTGAAAAGTATGTTTGGTAACATTGCCAAAATTATGTGCCATAATGATCTGATCAATGGTTTCGGGATCACAACCGGCATCTTCTATAGCAATTTGTGCTGCATTGATAGCCATATCTGAAGTATTCATGTCTTCGGCAGCATACCTTCTTTCTTCAATTCCTGTTATCTGGCGAAATTTCTCTACAATCAACTCAGGGTCCGTTTTGATAATAATCCCATCCTCCCCATAAAAATTATGAGCTGCAAAATCCTTATTCTTTTTTATAACCGGAGGTATAAAACTACCTGTACCTGTAATGACTGTTCTACTGTTTTGCATGCAATATTTAGAATTATGTACCGTAATATTAAGTTATCAGTGATCCTTATATGTAAACAGCACTATTATATATAAGGAAGAAATTAATTTGGAAGTACAATTTACAAAAGGGTACCCATTTTTAAAAGAAATAAAAAACATATCTGTTATTTAAAATAAACCCTTACATTTGCACATTATTAATACAATACAAACTAAAAAATGGACACTAAAAATCAAGGCATCGTAAAATTTTTCAATTCTGAAAAAGGTTTCGGTTTTATCAAGCACGACGAATCTGACAAAGAAACATTTGTACATGTAAGCGGCTTAATTAATGACATTAAAGAAGGCGACAAAGTAGAATTTGAGCTTCAGAATGGCAAAAAAGGAATGAATGCTGTTAATGTAACAGTTATTGGATAAATTAAAGTCATTTAAATTCTAAGGGTTATTGTGTAAAAACAATAACCCATTTTTTTATCCCGGAATTTTCAGTTTATTTTTACAATCAATTTTAAAAATACATCAGATGAAACTTGTTTTTTTAATAATGTCGATGAGTTTTTCATTAATCTCATTTAGCCAGAAAAGTGATACCAGGGTGATTTTAGCAAAAGGACAGAAATTTACTGTCCATATTACAAGTACACAAAATGCGGATATGGGTATGGGTATGGAGATGAAAAATAAGGTAAATATACCCACTTACACGCAGTGGTTAAAAATTTAGAAAGCCTCCATTTTTAGAGGCTTTTTTATTTCTTTTTGGGTTTACTGTTTTTGGTAGCGTTCTTTCCTGCTGCTTTCATTATCTCTAAGAAACTACCCTTTACAGCTATTGCAGGCTCTTTAGGCTTCTTTTCTTTTATCGCTTTTGCCATAGTGTAAATATAAAT
>JANOPU010000027.1:0-27609 GCA_031422055.1 Ferruginibacter sp. | reverse complement strand
GAACTTATTCCAATCAATCCAACCAATCATTATTCGACATATATAGTTCCCGGTTGGACAGATACTACAGATATCAATAACCCTGTAGTACACCCTGATTCTACAAAAGGAATTACTTCGTTATCAGCCTGCGGGGTAATTAATGCATCTTATCAATGGGAAGGCCCCAACGGTATTGTAAGTAATCAGGCAACCGATGGACTGGTTTTTAGCAATAGCATCGGGGAAAATGACGTATATACTTTTTCTATGTGGGTTGACAGCGCATTTGGAAATGATCCGGTATCATGTTGGGATGCTGAGTCGCCGATTATAACAGAAACATCAACACAACTTGCAACCATGTCGCGGGTTTCTTGTGCAGACAATGTTACTGTTACTGGATGTAATATAATTCCTAATGCAACTTTTGTTCTAACAGACCCAAATACTCCACCTGATCCTATTCCTAATGTAAGTGCATTTTCAAAAGACTATATTCAGTTTTGGTCATCGTAAATAGTAATGGTACCCCAGATATAAATGGAGCTATTATAGGTGTACCGCCACCTTACCCAACTAATGTACCCTTAACCACTAATGTCGCAGGTATGATTATAAACACTACCAATACAGGTTATACATATGAAGGCATATATGCCAAAATTCCGCACTTGACTGCAGGAAGAAGATATGCTTTTTCTTGCTTTTTAAATATCGTAAAAGCAGCAGACATTGACGATCCACCAATACCACCACCAGGGGCAGATTTTACTTTCAGTGTTGTTTTGGGAAGATGCCCGCAGACTTTCTTAACAAATCCAACAGTGAATAGTGTCCCACCCAATTTCCTCGGAACACCTTTAAATATTCTTTGTCAGAATTTTCCAGGAATTGTAACAACTGGATGGCAACAATATTTAGTAACTTTTGTTGCAAATGATAACTATGATTTAATAGTTGTCTATCCACAGGGTAATCTAAACCAAACTGGGTCAGGTTATGTACATTTTCTTATGCCTGAACTAATTGATGTTACTAACTTAATCTCTTATACGCAAAACTCCGCATGTAGTTACACCTTACAAGCGTGTGGCGTAACAAATGCCTCTTTTAAATGGTTTGATGGGGATAACAATGTGATTGGCACTACTAATCCAATTACAGTTGACGCTACCGTTAATCCTCCACTGTATACTTTGGAACTAAAAGTGCCAGGTATAACAACCAATCCAATATTAAGTAACACTTGTGGTACTAACACGGGGATCATAGACGCCTTGGCTTTCGGGAAAAAGGCTACATGGGTAGGAGGAAGCGGTAGCACTATAGCCACCCGTACCGATTGGAGCATAGCTGCTAACTGGAATCCAGCAGTGGTACCAAATGATGCTTTAACGGATGTCTTTATTCCAACCGGAGCTACCAACCAACCTACAATTATGTCAGGAACTTTCCAGGTAAATAGCATCAATATCGAGTCGGGTGGTTTGCTCACTAATAAAGGTACGCTGCAAATTGCCAGAAATATAGCCGGAAATTCTGGAAGTATTAGTAATTATAATGGTAGTGTTATTACCGGTTCAATTGAAATGAATGGCACCTGCAAAGGGCAAACAATTGCAGGAAATATTTTTGTTGGCAATGATGTTAAGAATTTTACTGTATTAAATAACGTAACAATATCTTCTACTTCAGGGCAAGGACTTGATGTGTATGGTCAATTAAGTTTTTGTTTCGATAATGATTGTACTACCAGTGCTACTAACAAAACGTTAATGACTAGCGACAATCTCACTCTTGTATCAACAGCTAAAACTACGGCTAATGTTGCCAAGATAGATGCTACTAATTTTATTGATGGGGAGGTTACAGTAGAACGTTATATTAATACCGGTACAGGTGCCGTAACAAATGATCATGCTGCCAAATGGCAAATATTGGCCACTCCTACTGGTGCTAATTCAATTGGACAAACGGTCAAACAATCGTGGATGGAAAATGGGTTAGTTACATCTACAGCCAATGGTTACGGAACCAACATTCCTGATCCCCGATCCAATTGGTCTTTCCTGGGATTTGATCAGCAGTCAACTGGTAATACCGCTATTAAAACTTATAATTCCGGTAATAATGGTTTTGACCCCATCGCAAATACAGGCATACCACTTTGTAATAAAAACGGGTATTTTCTTTTTGTGCGAGGAGATAGATCGAAAATATTTTTTTTCGATTTTGCTAATCCGACAAACCTACGATCTAAAGGGGCACTGTTTCAGCCGCACACAGGTTATACAGTACCAAACATAACTGTGCCTGCTACAACATCCAGCAGTTCACCGAAATTTGAAATGATCGGTAATCCGTATGCTTCTCCTATTAGTATCGATTATATGAAGAACAATGGAAAATTTACCAATCTTACAAACGATGTCATCGTATGGGATCCTTTGTTGGCAGGATCCGGGGGGCTTGGTGGTTATCAAACATTGCATGCATCAACCGGCTATAAACCTACTCCAGGTGGTACCAACTTGTATAATGCGACTGTGGCTTACCCGGATATTCAAAGTGGACAGGCATTTTTTGTAGGGACTTTGGCTAATTCAACAACGGGTTTAGTAACATTTGATGAATTTATTAAATCAAGCAATTATAGGCTTGTAACAAAGCATACCAATATGGAAAATCAGAAATCTTTCAAAGCAAACCTGTATTATGGTACTAATTTATGCGATGGAAATGCTGTAATATTTGAAAACAGTTTTAAGAATAATATAGATGCCGATGACGCACTAAAATTTCTTAATCCCGGTGAAAATTTTATAATTAATAGAAGCGGTAGTATCCTTTCTGTTGAAACAAGGCAAACTGTTTTACAATCTGATACGATATTTTATACATTCAGTAATTTACGCCGAGCAACATATAAACTAAAGTTTGCAGCAACGAATATGGAGAATGATGAATTGCAAGCCACATTGATTGATAATTACCTTCACAAAAAGACCTCTCTAAGCCTCTCCGATAGCAGTTTTATTGATTTTATTGTTGATGATAATAAAACATCTTATAGGAATCGATTTGTGATAGTTTTTGAAAGAAACACAGGAAGCTTTGTGGCCAATGCAAAATTAAACGGTTCAATTGCTGAAATTGGCGCAGGTTCTATCAACGTTTACCCTAACCCGGTAAAAGATAAAACTATAAATATTCATTATTCAAAACTGGCATCTGGACAGTATAGTTTACAGTTAATAAATCATGCAGGCCAAATATTATATAGTAGTAAGTTAATAATAAAAGAAAATGAAGGTTTGCTTACTATTAAACCACGGCAGAGAATAGCTTCGGGCAGTTATCAATTAATGATTATTGCTGAAAATGGTAAAAATTACACCCAACAGTTTATTTATAACAACTAAACATAGTAAGAGGCTGCTATCAGAAAGCAGCCTCTTACTTTTTTGTAGTTAAATCTTAATGGTAACAAATGATTTCAATAAAAAAAATACTCATTCCAATTCTTTGCTTTGCTTTTTTCTTAATAACACCAAATAATATTAAAGCACAGGTTTGTGCTGGTTCATGGGCGGTTCAACGGCCTGCTACTATTGATTGCATTTCCGGGCAATATGTGGGGCAGCCCGGTGGCGATCCCGCAGGATGCCCAATTAATCCGTTATACACTGTGTTACAAACCAATACATTTACATTTTCCGCGCCTGTAAGTACTTTTGCAATTGATTTTAGAGGGTTTGATGGATCAGTTCAATGCCCACGTATGGAAATTAAAGTGAATGGAATATTTTATCCGCTAACTATCACTAACCTTAGTGACTTTCCTACTGGTTCAACCTGTGTGGGAACTTTTTCAACTATTTCGGTCACTACCGATGGATATCTTACTACTTCTAACACACAATCTTCGCAATGCAGGATCACCATTACTAATGTGAATGCAAGCAATGTTACTGTATCTACAAATGATGGGCAAGGAACTCTATTTTCAAGCCCATTTGGTTGTACAACAGTACCATTAATTTTAGAATTCTTTTCAGGTAGTTCTACGAATAATTGCAGGGCATTGCTGCGTTGGAAGAGCGGTATTGAATTAAATGTAAAGAATATTGAAATATTACGCAGTATTAACGGGGTTACTTTTAGTAAAGTAGCAGAGGTTTCCCCTAAAGGGGATGATAGTTATTATACAATTGAAACAGATAACCCCGAAGATGCATTTTTCAGATTAAGGATCAATGATCTGGATGGTCATTTTGAGTACAGTAATATTATCCGGGTAAAATCAGGTTGTAATAATCCTACTTATAAAATAAACCCTAACCCAGTTACCAATTTAATGGAAATTGAAGGGCTTCAAAAGGATGATATGGTTTCAGTGAAAAACACCCTTGGTCAAACTGTGTTGACATTTAATTTACCACAGAACAATAATAAATTCAATTTACAGCAGCTTGCATCGGGAGTATATTTTGTTCAGATATTTAATGCTAGCGGTTTGAAAACTGGATTGAAGGTTATTAAAAATTAGTGTCGATTAAAATTATACACTATAGCATTATCTTCAAAATATTGGAGTGTTCGAATGAGGTTTCCGCTAACATAAGCATTACCGCATCCCGGTATCAGGATAGAGATGTCTTTATTCTTTAGTTGATCAATATATTTTTTTAAAGGGGTGGTAATATCCCCAACATCCCATCCGGTATTTTTGTCTTCATACCTGTTATCCCAATATGTGCCACTGAGATTTTGTCGCATACTATTCGATTGAATGTTTGTTGTTCCTGGAAATATTTTCCATAGTCCAGGTTATCTTTTTTTCAAATGCATTTTTACGTTGGGTGCATTCCTGCTTATCACAAATCCGGCATGAAAAATCAAGGCAACCATCTGAGTGTACAAATAACTCAACAGACTCGCCATAATTTTGACGAACCAGCCCTGAGAGAGCATCAATTTCTTTATGTGCTTCATGAACATTAAAATACCATGGAACGGTAAGATGGCAATCCATGTGAAGGGTTGGGCCATACTTTATGATGCGTAAATTATGCAGGTCTATCCAGTTCACACTTCGGTTTTTATTGAGAGTATCTACCATTTTCTTCAAAAGGTCAATATCTGCTTCATCCATGATACCTGCAATAGAACTCCTTACTATCTTATACCCGGTTATAAGAATGACAACTGCAAAAAGAATAGCAACTGCACTATCGATCCAATTGATCTTTGTGATTAAAAGTAACAGCAGGCCACCAATTATTCCGGCTGTTGTATAAGTATCGGTTTTTAAATGTTTACCACTGGCAATGAGTGCCAGTGAATTATTTTTTTTGCCTGTTTTTTCACAAACTGCACCGGCAGCATAATTAATAATGGCTGTGATCGATACGAGTATAATACCATAATCCAGTTTTTGGATATGATGAGTATTGCGGAGGTTATTAACTGCTTCATAAATGATAAAGGCGCCTGCTACAGATATTAAAGTTCCTTCAATGGCTGCTGAAATAAATTCAACCTTACCATGGCCGTATGGATGATCAATGTCTTTCGGTTTGGCAGAAACGTACAAACTGTAAAGCCCTATTAAACCGGCAATTACATTAACGATACTTTCCAGGGCATCTGTTAAAATAGCAACAGAGTGAGTGATATACCAGGCAATGATCTTAATGATAAATAATAGAATGGATATTACTGCAATCGTTTTCTGAATTTTCAGATTTTGTTTGGATGTATTCAATTAAGATAGTTGAAGGGCAAATATATATTAAAAAGAAGCCTGATTTAGGGTACCGGGTACTGGTGGCTTAAAAAAAATCAAACAAACGGAGCATACTTAAAATTCAAAGCTTATTTTTGCATCACTTAATAAAAATCTATGCAATTTCAACTTTCTGAAGAACAATTAATGATACAAAAAGCAGCCCGTGATTTTGCAGTACATGAGTGCCTTCCTGGTGTAATTGAAAGAGATGAACATCAGAGATTCCCGAAAGAACAAATAGAGAAATTAGCTGACCTGGGTTTTATGGGTATGATGGTTAAACCGGAATATGGCGGTGGTGGAATGGATACCATCAGTTATGTTATTGCGATGGAAGAAATCAGTAAGATCGACGCAAGTGTAAGTGTTTGTATGAGTGTAAACAACAGCCTTGTATGCAATGGTATGCAGGAGTTTTGCAATGAAGAACAAAAGATAAAATATCTTACTCCTTTGGCGCAAGGAAAAAAAGACGGTGAATTATACATTGGAGCATTTTTATTGAGTGAACCGGAAGCAGGAAGCGATGCTACTTCTCAAAAAACAACGGCAGAGGATAAAGGAGATTACTATTTACTGAATGGCATAAAAAACTGGATAACTAACGGCAATAGTTCAAGCGTTTATCTGGTCATTGCACAAACAGATCCTGGTAAAGGCAGTCGTGGTATCAATGCTTTTATTGTTGAAAAAAAATGGCCCGGTGTTGAAGTTGGCGCCAAAGAAAATAAACTGGGTATCAGGGGCAGTGATACACACAGTATTTCCTTTACAGATGTAAAAGTTCCAAAAGAGAACAGGATCGGTGCAGATGGATTTGGATTTAAGTTTGCTATGAAGACACTCGCCGGTGGCCGTATTGGTATTGCTGCTCAGGCTTTGGGCATTGCAAGCGGAGCTTATGAATTGTCACTGAAATACAGCAAAATAAGAAAGGCTTTTGGTACAGAAATAATGAACCATCAGATCATCCAGTTCAAACTAGCCGATATGGCTACCAAAATTGAAGCATCCCGGTTACTATGCCTGAAAGCTGCCTGGGAAAAAGATCAAAAAATAGATTATACGCTCAGCAGTTCAATAGCAAAAGTTTTCAGCAGCGAAACTGCAATGTGGACAGCAACTGAGGCAGTGCAAATACACGGAGGTTATGGTTTTGTAAAAGAGTATCATGTAGAACGTATGATGAGGGATGCGAAGATCACACAGATTTACGAAGGCACCAGTGAAGTACAAAGAATTGTGATCAGCAGAAGTATCCTGAGGTAGAACGTGTTTCCTCCTGATCATAAGAAATAATATATTGAAAAGAAATTCGAAAAGTGTAAATGATCTCATTTGCACTTTTTTATTGAAGATATAAATACCACCTACCTTGCATCATTAAAAATGTCCTAAACCTAAACCTAAACCTCCTCCATGCCATTCTTAGTTGATTCATACAAAAAGATACAAAAGGAATTATTGGAACATCATGTTACGCTGATAGCTGTATCCAAAACCAAACCTTTATCGGATATTCTGGAAGCATATGAAGCAGGACAAAGGGATTTTGGTGAAAACTATGTACAGGAATTGCTGGATAAATATGAAGCCTTACCAAAAGATATCCGCTGGCATTTCATTGGTCATTTACAAAGCAATAAGGTGAAATATATTGCTCCTTTTGTTCACCTGATCCATGGTGTTGACAGTGAAAAATTATTGCTCGAAATAAACAAACAAGGGATGAAAATTGGTCGTAAAATCCCCTGTCTGCTGCAAATGCATATTTCTGCTGAAGAAACAAAATTCGGGCTTAATGAATCAGAACTGGAAAGTATTATTTCAAAAATGACTACCAATCAAAATACATTTGACCATGTTTCTGTTCAAGGCCTGATGGGAATGGCTTCATTTACTGAAGACAATGATCTTTTAAAATCAGAGTTCAAATATCTGAAATCACTTTTTGAAAAAAATGCTCAATATTCAATGTTCAATTTTAAATGTTCAATTTTAAGTATGGGGATGAGTTCCGATTACCGGTTTGCCATTGAAGCCGGAAGCAATATGGTTCGGATCGGTAGTTTATTATTTGGATCAAGGATCTGATTTCTTACACAGCGCAACATTTTGTTAAAGTTTTATCTGCTTTCATGCAATTATTATCTTTAAATCATCTTAATCAGTATAATCAAATAACTTTAAACTTCTTATTTGTTTTATTATGACAAAAGAAACAGAATTTGAATCACAAAAAAATAAAAAAGCATTTTTATACACTGCTTTTATTTGTGGTACATTACTGCTATTATTTATATTGATCAGCTGGAAAGTAATGCCTCCCAGTATTCCGGTTATACAAGACCTGATAGAAATAAACCTGGGTAATAATGAAAATGGATATGGTGAAGAACAACCGTTGATAAAGGGTGAGAGATCTCCCAGCCAGGAAGCCGTTATATTACCTAAACAGTCTTCCACAAAAGAATCCGTTACTGACAAAGTTGTACCGGATGAAAATGCACCCGAAGATGCTGCACCGGTAAACAAACCTGAAAAGAAAACTCCGAAAGTAAAAAGTGTTATTGCACCTGCACCGGTTATTACGCCTGTTCCAAAACCACAAAAACCAAAAGTTACCTATAACGGGCCGGGAAGCGGAACAGGTAATGGAGCAACAGAAGACAACGGTTTTAAGAACCAGGGAAATAATCCAAAAGGCAAAGGCGATAACGGCGACCCAAATGGTAATAAAGATTCTTATGGCAATACGCCGGGTGGTAAGATCGGTGGGCCAAAAGTTACCCGTGGTAACAGGAAGATCGTTAAGTATTATTCTTTTACCGGGGAACTGCCAAAAGCAACCATTTATGCCATCATAAAAGTTAGTACATCCGGACAAGGATCATTTGTTGGATTTGATAAAGGCTCTACAAGCAGAAGCCAGGCATATGCAGATGAAATAATAAAATACCTCAAAAATATTCAGTTTGATAAAGCAAGTGATGAATCCAATGTAACGGTTCAGTTCAATTTTACTTATTAATATCCACAAAAGTGTCAGGCCATAAGATGTCTGGCCATTTGAATGGCCTGAAATCTTATGGCAGGCTCATATGCCAGAATTCGTTTGTATCATATCTTTGATTTAATGACATACGATCAAACTATTGAATATCTCTATAAACATCTTCCCATGTTCAGCCGCATCGGCGCTGCTGCATATAAGAAAGACATTCATAATACAATAAAACTCTGTGCAGCATTAAATAATCCACAACATAAATTTAAATGTATTCATATTGCAGGTACTAACGGTAAAGGAAGTTGCAGTCATATGCTGGCAGCTGTTTTTCAGGAAGCAGGTTACAAAACCGGATTATATACATCGCCACATATAAAAGATTTTGGAGAGCGTATCAGAATAAATGGGAAAATGATCAACAGGGATTTTGTAGTTGATTTTGTTGAAAGAACACGCAAGATATCAGATGAACTAATGCCCTCTTTCTTTGAACTCACAGTTGGAATGGCATTTGAATATTTTGCAACAGAAACCGTTGACATTGCGATCATTGAAACAGGGCTTGGGGGCAGACTTGATAGTACCAATATCATCTCACCTGTTTTATCGGTAATAACAAATATCGGCTACGATCACATGAATTTACTTGGAAATACGCTGCCTGAAATTGCATTTGAAAAAGCAGGTATCATTAAAGAAAACACACCGGTTATCATTGGTGAATATTTACCCGAAACAAGAGATGTGTTTGTTAAAAAGGCAAAAGAAGTACATGCAGAAATTCATTTTACCCGGGAGAAATTTATGACCATAAGCACTGAATCAACGGGTTCAAATTTGATGTGCCATATTCAGGATATCGAAAAAAATGAGATACGTGATTACAGTATAGATTTACCCGGATTATACCAAACAAAAAATGTTTGTACGGTTTTACATGCAATTGATGAACTTAACAAAATAGGTTTTACAATACCTGAACCAATAATAAAACGAGGTCTTGAGAACGTAAAAAAATTAACCGGTTTCAGCGGAAGGTGGGAGATCATTCAAACAGAGCCAACAGTAATTTTAGATGTAGCGCATAATGAAGACGGAATAAAACAAGTATTAAAACAACTGCAAACAAATTACCCTGCATCGCACTTTCACTTTGTATTAGGATTTGTAAATGATAAAGATATCAGTAAAATAATTTCGTTGTTGCCTAAAGATGCAAGTTATTATTTTACCAATGCTCATATTCCCAGGGCATTGCCTTTTAAAGAACTGATGCAACAAGCTGCATCGCATCATTTAATTGGAAAAGGATTTGATCATGTGAATACCGCTATTACACAGGCAAAATTGCATGCAAAGAATAATGATGTTATAATGGTTTGCGGAAGTTTCTTTTTAATTGCTGAAGCAGGATGAATTATTGATCTATCTTGTTAGCTGCAATGAATTCAAAAGCATAGAACATGCATAAAGCATGCATGCTTTGTATTATCTCATTATGAAATAACATGGTTTTTACTTCCTGTATCGGTTTTAAAAAGATCTCAATTTCTTCATTCTCATCTAAAGATTGTGATGCCGTTTTTTTTCCGCCCAATGCCAGAAACATATAAGTCAGATTATTCAACAAGCCAGGATTTGCTGCAGTTAAGCCAAGGTAATGAATAGACGAAAATGAATATCCGGTTTCTTCCAATAATTCTCTTTGAATGGCCTGCATTGGCTGCTCTCCTGCATCAATAAAACCACCCGGTATCTCTATCAGTATTTCATTCAAAGGATACCTGAATTGTTTGATCAGGATCACTTCATTTTCCTCCGTAATAGCCACTGCACAGGCACTTGTGGGAAGCTCTACCACAAAATATGGTTCTACAATTTTTCCCTTTGCGGTTTCGTAGCTGTCTTTTCTAGCTGTAAAATATTGATGTTTGCTTATGTATTCCGCAGATATAGTTTTTGAAGACACGTAAAATTTTTATTATTTAACATTTAATAAGTTCTTAGTTCATAGTTCGTAGTAAAGGTTTTAATTTGCAAAATATTGGTTATAAACTATAAACTATAAACTATAAACTATAAACTATGAACTATTAACTATAAACTATGAACTATAAACTATGAACTATAAACTATGAACTATAAACCATGAACTATAAACTATGAACTATAAACTCACCAACCCTTCCTCTCCCTCAGCGAAGTAACATGAGCCACATGATGCCTGCTATGCCATGCATACATTCCAAGTAAATACCAAAGGGTCATTTCCTTTTTATGTTCAGAATGAATGACGGTTCTGTTCCATTCTTCAACAGAAACATTTGTAAGTATTTCATGCCAGCGCCGGTGTAATGCATATAATAATGTAATGGAGATATTGATGGGTATATTCTTAGAATCGATCATCTTAGCCCAGGCATTTTCATCATATGCTTTTACCATCGGGGTATCTTCAGTAAGCCCCAGTTTAAACCTCGTATATGCATTCATATGACTGTCGGCTACATGATGCACCAGTTGTTTCACAGTCCATCCTCCATCACGGTAAGGAGTATCTATCTGAGATTCATCCAAATTAGTGATTGCAAATTCCAGTTGTTGAGGTAAAGCCTGAATATCAAGCAACCATTCCTGTAACTGTTTACCAGAAAATGGTTGCTCAACATACTTGCCTATCGGGTATTTTAATATTTCCGTCACTGTAAAATTGCTGTTTTTATATCTTCAAGCATTATGTCAAATATGAGTGTAGCACCAGGTTGTATAGCAGCACCTGCACCTCTGTCTCCATATGCCAATTCAGAAGGAATATAAACTTTCCAATGAGCACCTTTTGTCATCATCTGCAAAATTTCAGTCCAGCCCTTTATTACACCTCCAACCGGAAATGTAACAGGTCCGCCATTTTTGGTTGAACTGTCAAATTCAAATCCATCGATCAGTTTTCCGGTATAATTTACAACAACGGTATCATTGGCAGTAGGCTTGATCCCTGCAGGGTCACCGGCTTTAATAATTTCATATTGTAATCCGTCGGGTAAAGTGATGATGCCCGGGCGGCTTTTATTGGCATCCAGAAATGCTTTTCCTTTAGCAACTTCAGCAGCTGATTTCTTTTGACCTTCCGCATTTTTCTTTTCACTAAAAATGCCCATTTGAGTTTGTAAACATGCATTGGCAGATTCGCTGGTTAAAGCCTTTGTCTTACCGGAAAACACATCATCAATCGCTTTTGCCATCAATGCTGCATTAACAGTTGTTATACCCTGCTCTTTCATATTGGTAGCTATATTCATCCCCGCTGCATAACTAAAACTGTCGATCAGTGACTTCATAGAAGGGGTTGCAGGTTTTACTACAGTAGTATTTTTAACTGCTGGTTTAACTTTTGTTGTTTGTCCAATTGCCATCGTAGCAATAAAAAGAAACGCTCCGGCACAAATAAATAACTTCTTCATTAAATGTTTTTTAAGATTAATATAAATTTTGGAAATGCAAATAAAAGAAACTTTATTCATCTCTCATCTCACGACCTGTTAAATGTATAAAAACATCCTCCAGATTGGCTGCCTTAACCTGTTTTGGCCTTTCAAAGCCGCTGTCAACCAGGTCGTCGATCATTTTATCAGGAGAATCCAGTTTTATGATCTTTCCCTCGTCCATGATTGCTATCCTGTCGCATAACTGTTCAGCCTCATCCATATAATGAGTAGTAATGATAACGGTTGTTCCATTGTCACGAATTTCTTTAACAAGATCCCATAAATTCCTCCTGGCATGCGGGTCCAAACCTGTAGTAGGTTCATCTAAAAAAATGATCGAAGGATTATTGATCAAAGTGGTAGCAATTGAAAAACGTTGCTTTTGCCCGCCACTCAATTCCTTGGTTTTACTTTTTGCCTTATCTTCCAGATTTACTTTCTTCAACAATTCCATTGGTTTTACCGGCTTATTGTAAAGCCCTCCAAATAGATTGATCAGTTCTACGAGGTTTAACCCCGGGTAAAAACCGGATGTCTGCAATTGAACTCCTATGATCTTTTTTATTTCATCAGGTTGTTTGTCGAGATTGAGCCCTGCAATGATCACTTCCCCGCTGGTCTTTTTTCTTAACGTTTCCATGATCTCCAGTGTGGTGGATTTTCCGGCGCCATTTGGGCCAAGTAACCCAAATATTTCTCCTTCAAATACATTAAAAGAAATGTCTTTTACCGCATTGAAATTACCATAATTTTTTACGAGATTCTTTACAGAAATGATCGTGTTGTCCATTTTTATTTATTAAATCTACATTTGACCTAAGCACAACAATGTTGCGTCGCACTCTTGTACCGCATATCTTTATTGAACATTGAAAAATGATAGTTGAATATTGAGCATTTATTTTTTTAACAAGCGAAAAATGTTCAATAATCAATGTTCAATAATCAATGTTCAATAATCAATGTTCAATAATCAATGTTCAATAATCAATGTTCAATAATCAATGTTCAATAATCAATGTTCAATACTCAATGTTCAATACTCAATACTCAATGTTCAATTAAGCATTCAAATAACTTTCCAACTCCTCCATCATTTCTTTACTGCCAATGAAGAAAGGAGTGCGTTGATGTAATTCTGTTGATTCTACATCCAATATTCGGATCTTACCATTGGTAGCTTTTCCGCCTGCTTTCTCAACAATAAAAGCAAAAGGATTGCATTCATACAATAACCGTAATTTACCTTTTGGTTTATCGGTTGTTCCGGGATACATAAAAATTCCGCCTTTAATTAAATTGCGGTGAACGTCGGCTACCATACTTCCAATATAACGCTGTGTATAAGGACCGCCATTTGTTTTATTCTTCTTCTGACAAGCTGTAATATATTCTTTAACTTTTTGGTCGTATTGAAAAAAATTTCCATGATTTACAGAATAGATCTTACCATTATCCGGGCATTTAATGTCGGGGTGGCTTAATGTAAATTCACCGATAGACTGATCAAGTGTAAAACCCTGAACACCACGCCTTGTTGCATATACCAACATAGTAGAAGAACCATAAATAACATATCCTGCAGCAACCTGCTTGTTTCCCTGTTGCAGAAAATCTTCCTGCGTAGCAGGTTTACCCAACTCAGAAACCCGGCGAAAAACACTGAATATAGTTCCTATAGAAACATTTACATCTATATTACTGCTGCCATCAAGCGGATCAAAAAGGCAAACATATTTCGACTTATTACTTACTTCATCATCAAAAACAACAATTTCGTCCATTTCCTCGCTCCCTATACCGGCACAACTAATTCCATGTTGCAGTACTCCCATGAATTGGTTGTTGGCAAACACATCCAATTTTTTAACTTCTTCGCCTTGAACATTCATGGTCCCTGCATCACCCAGTATATCAACCAGGCCAGCTTTATTTACTTCTACATGTACCCGTTTGGAAGCAAGGCCAATATCACGTAATAATCCTGATAACTCACCTGTTGCCTGAGGGAAATCTCTCATTTGCTGGATAGTAAATTCATCCAATGTTTGTATTTTTCTATTGATTGCCATAAAACAATTTCAGGTTTACAATTTACGAAGTTAGATTTGCAACTCAAAAGTAAGGGTAATAATTTTGAATGCAGAATGATGCATGATGAATGTTGATCTAAATATATCAAGCTGCTTTCCCATTCAAAATTAATAACTCCTAATACAAAATTAAAGAAATGAAGGTGTACAAATTTGGCGGTGCCAGTATTAACAGTATAGACAGGATAAAAAATACCGCAAAAATTATTAGTGATAATAAAGACAAAAAATTACTGATCGTTATTTCTGCCATGGGTAAAACCACCAATGCATTGGAAAAAGTAGTGGATGCATTTTGGGAAAAACGGAAAGACGATGCACTTCATTTATTTGAAAAGATCAAAGAAAATCATTTAACCAGTTTAAAATATTTAATTACGGTAAACTGGCAGGCAGCAGAAAATAAACTAAAAGATTTTTTTACAGAAATTGAATGGATGCTGCACGATAACCCGGTAAGATCTTATGATTATTATTATGATCAGATCGTATGTTGCGGAGAACTTTTCAGCAGCAGCCTGCTGAGTAATTATTTACTGGAACAAAAAATTAAAGTTACATGGATTGATGTAAGAGACATCATTAGAACCGATGACAATTTCAGAGATGCAGTGGTAGATTGGGAGATCACAGAAAATAAAATAAAAACCGATGTACTTTCTTTGTTCGATAATTTTGATGTTGTCATCACACAGGGATTTATTGGTGCAACAGATGAAAATGAAAGTACGACTCTTGGCCGTGAAGGCAGTGATTATTCTGCTGCCATCTTTGCCAATTTATTACAGGCAGAAGATGTAACCATCTGGAAAGATGTGGATGCTGTTATGAATGCTGATCCGAAAGAATACGCATCAGCAACAATTATTCCCGTTTTAAGTTTTTCCGAAGTAATAGAAATGGCTTATTACGGAGCACAGGTAATCCATCCAAAAACGATCAAACCATTACAAAATAAAAATATTCCATTATTTGTAAAAAGTTTTTTGGATCCATCATTACCGGGTACAACCATCAGTAAAAACATACCCAAAAATTTACCTCCTATTATTGTACAGAAAAAAAACCAAGTTCTAATTCGCTTCAGATCTAAAGATTATTCATTTGTTGAAGACGAACCAGTGCAGCAATTACATGATTTGTACAGCCGGTTAAAAATGAAACCAAATCTTTCGCAAAATACTGCCATTTCCCTGTTATGTTGTTTTGATGGACATGCGGAAAAGATCGATATGTTAGCTTCAAATGCATCAGAAATATTTGATGTAGAAGTTGAGAAGAATTTAATATTGCTCACCGTCAGGCATTACGATGAGGAAACGATTAACCAAATGACAAAAGGCAAACAAATTGTACTGGAACAAAAAACACCCGAAACTATACAGGTACTGATGCGATGAACACTTTGATGTATGATGCAGGATGTATAATTTATGATTTTTGAAGCAAAGATATCATAGATTAATTGAGCACATATTCTCCCTTTTTGTTGACCAAAATAACTGGTAATTGTTTTTTTGTTTCAAAAAAATCAAAAACTTCTCTGATATTATTATTAAAATTTAACAGGGTCTGATTGCTTTTAATACTGGCATTTAGGTAGTCCATCGATTTTTTTACATTATACCTGACCGGGAAAACATGAACAGGAATAAAATCTACACCGTTTGCTTTTACACTGCTGGCGATGATATAAACTTCTTCCATAGGAATATCACTGATAGGGATACATCCTGTAGAAACACAATTACCATGTATGTAAATGGCATTTCCGGGATGAATAGAATCACTCAATATTCTGTCAGAGGCATTGGGATAATTTAATCCCAGGGAAAGATGATAATTGCTGTTTGGATTAAACTCATTTATCTGATAAAAACCTTCAGGTACCTGATAATCTCCTTCCATTCTTTTTGGCCCCATAGTGCCGCTTTGCATACAAACTTTATAAGTTTTAAAAAGCTTAAAAGGCTCTTTATTATTTCCTTTTACCCAAACTTCTAATTGCCGGTCGTACTTAAATGAACGAATATATAAAGCTTCAGGAGGCCATGTCAATTGCTTTTTTTCAAACTGTTTTTTTATAGAATCTTCCATTCTGCTAAAAACATCTGATATTTTATAAGAAGACTTTTGATTACTCACATAATGATTTTGTGCAGGCAAAAAAGCTGGCATGCACAAAATGAGTGTGACAAAAAAAATAATTTTCAGTAATATCTTCATCCAAAAAAATTGGGAATTGTGAATCAGTAATTCAAATGTAAAAAAAATATTGATTTGATTAATGTTAAAAAGTCACAATATGTGGAATTTACTTATAAAAAAAGGGGTTTTACATATTGTGTTCTATTAAAATTATCACCGGCTGTTGAAAAACCCATCCATAACATACAGCACTGATGACTGTTTTTAATTATAACTGACTTTAGCTGTAGTCAGTATTTTAACCGACCTCAGTGATGTATTGAATTTTATAATTTGAAATACACGATACATCTTTTCAAATATTATTAAACAATCAATATTTAATGCAACCCTTTATAGATTGCCTCTTGCTTCTTGTTCCCTTTCTAATGATTCAAACAAAGCTTTGAAATTACCTTTCCCAAAACTCTTTGCTCCTTTTCGCTGAATGATCTCAAAAAATAATGTAGGCCGATCCTCTAATGGTTTGCTGAATATCTGTAGCAGGTACCCTTCATCGTCACGATCAATTAAAATACCCAGTTTACGCAATGGCTCAAGGTCCTCATCTATTTTTCCAACCCTTTCAAGCACTTCCGCATAATAACTTTCAGGTATAGATAGGAATTCTATACCCCTTTTTTGAAGCTCAGTTACCGTTTTTATAATATCACTGGTAGCTATGGCAACATGTTGTACCCCTTCTCCATTATAAAAATCAAGGTATTCTTCTACCTGACTTTTTTTCTTCCCTTCAGCCGGTTCATTGATAGGAAACTTAACATACCCGTTTCCATTACTCATCACTTTGCTCATCAATGCTGAATATTCCGTTGATATATCTTTATCATCAAAGGAAAGAATATTACGGAATCCCATCACATCTTCATAAAATTTAACCCTGGGATTCATTTGGTTCCACCCTACATTACCCACACAATGATCAACATATAAAAGACCGGTGCTTTCAGGTTGGTATGCAGATTTCCAGGCTACAAATCCCGGCATAAAAATACCTGTATAATTTTTTCTCTCAACAAATATGTGCACCGTATCGCCATACGTTTGTATGCCGCTTAGAACTACTTCTCCATCTGCATCTTTTAGCCTAACGGGTTCCATATAACTTATTCCGCCCCGCCGGGTGGTTTGTTTCCATGCATCTGTTGCATCATCCACTTTCAATGCCAGTACTTTTACCCCATCGCCATGTTTATATACATGATCA
This sequence comes from Ferruginibacter sp., assembly GCA_031422055.1. Lineage (GTDB taxonomy): Bacteria > Bacteroidota > Bacteroidia > Chitinophagales > Chitinophagaceae > Ferruginibacter. The sequence goes on along the minus strand of JANOPU010000027.1, from coordinate 9,833 downwards.
GCGATGTCGTTATTCATTTTCAAAGCAGTGGTTAAAACAAATGTTATCTTATGCTGCCTGATCACATAACTTACTCTGTCTTTAATACCAGTTTCAGGTCCGGCATAAGCTACCGATTGAAATCCAAATGCAGTTTTATAAAAATGAGCTGCCTGTTTAGCATTTCCCACATAAAATTCTACATAATCGGTTCCATTCAATGGAAGAAAATCTGTATGGGTATCCATTACATTTTGTTGTACTATAGTTGTTGTTGACATGATCTTTTTTTTAGAATTATTTTTTGTAATCAGCATTGATACATAAGGCAACTTCATTGGCAGTTTATCCAGAGGAACGAAGGACACTCTTGTACATTGGTAATTAATTGTACAATTAAAAATTTGCCGAATCCATAGCAAGGGTGATCATTAACAGGGAATAGTTAATGCGTTTATCACCAAAAACTTTATGAGGATAATCTGGTATCATACTTAATCAAAGATAATAAATTAAAAAGTTGAAATTAGCTTAAATGTTCAAAAAGTAATGTTCAATGCTTCATATTCAACTTTTATCCGGAATCGTAATTGAAAATTGAGCAAAAAACATTCAAAATGATATTTGTAAACATAAAATAATGAAGCATTTAAAGCCTTCATTATATATTTGCCAGATGAAAAAAACAGGCATTCTTGGAGGCGGGCAGTTAGGTCGCATGCTGTTGCAGGCTGCAGCCAATTATCCGGTAGAAACTTATCTAATGGAAAATGACCCTTTTTGTCCTGCTGCTCACTTATGCCATCATTTTGTACAAGGTGATATCCGAAATTTTGATGATGTATATAATTTTGGAAAAGGCCTTGATTCTATTACTATTGAAATAGAAAGTGTTAACCTTGAGGCATTAGAAAAACTCGAGCTTGAAGGAGTAAAAATTTATCCTAAACCAGCAGCTTTAAAGATCATCAGAGATAAGATTCTTCAGAAGCAGTTTTATAAAATAAATCAAATACCCACCAGCGATTTTATTATTACCAAAAACATATCAGAACTACAGCTTCAAAAAGATTTTTTGCCCGCAGTGCACAAAATTGCCATGGGAGGATACGATGGCAAAGGAGTTCAGGTGTTATTAAAACAAGAAGACTTTGCATCAGGTTTTGATGCACCGGCTGTACTGGAAAAAATGGTGCATATAAAAAAGGAAATTGCCATAACAGTTGCTGTTAGCAGCAACGGGGAAACTGCTTTATATGCACCGGTTGATATGGTATTTGATCAGTATCACAACTTATTAAGCCACCAGCTCAGCCCTGCAACATTACCTGAAAAAATTTTGTGGAAAGTTGAAGCAATTGCAATGAAATTGGTTAGGGAGCTAAAAAGCCCGGGCATTTTTGCGGTAGAATTATTTGTTGATATTGATGACAATGTTTTGGTAAATGAAACAGCCCCAAGAGTACATAACAGTGGCCATCATACTATTGAAGCATGTTTCTGCAGTCAGTTTGATATGTTGTGGCGTATCATACTTAATTATCCGCTGGGTAATACCAAACATATAATGCCCGCGGCAATTGTTAACATTGTTGGTTCAGCTGATTTTACAGGCGAAGCCTATTTTGAAGGACTTAATGAAGTTTTGGCTATGGATAATGTTTTTGTACACATTTATGGAAAAACAAATACCAAACCTGGCCGTAAAATGGGTCATGTAACCATCTTAAGTACCGAAAAACAGGAACTACTTCATAAGGCAAACCAGATAAAACACTTACTTATTGCAAAGAGCAGGTAACTATCAAAAACAATGATCATTTTTTAAAGCTTTTAAAAGCATAGGTAAATGATATGCCTTAATTTTACCTACTCAACATTATTTATAAAAGTTCAAAAGTGAAACCAGTTATTCATTTATTTGCTATTATTTTTTTCTGTTTTACAGTAAATATATTATTCTTAACCAGTTGTGGTTCCAAGGAAAAAAAGATACCTGCCGGAGGCAATTCAAATAAAACAGCTCCCCCTCCCCCGGTTGTAAACGGATATATTATTAACTATACAAGTTTAAGTGAGAATCTGGAATTACCCGGAACGATCATAGCAAATGAAGAAACGGAAATTCGTCCGGAAATATCCGGGCGGTTAACCTACCTGAATGCAACTGAAGGACGTGTAGTGAGCAAAGGAACACTCATTGCAAAAATTTTTGATGGCGACCTCAAAGCCCAACTCAATAAACTAAGTGTTCAGTTACGGGTTCAGGAACAAACCATCAAACGTTATGAAGAATTGTTAAAGATCAACGGGGTTAGCCGTCAGGAATATGATTTGATCGTTTTGCAATCGAGTAATATCCGTGCCGATATGGAAATTGTACAAAGTAATATTTTACGAACTGAGATCAGGGCTCCTTTTTCAGGAACACTTGGTTTAAGGATGGTTAGCCCCGGGGCATATATTTCTCCTCAAATAATTCTTACTACAATACGACAGAACAATGAATTGAAACTGGATTTCATATTACCTGAAAAATTCACGAGCAAGTTACAGCTGGGGCAAATGGTTAATTTTACTTCAGAAGGAAATAATAAAGTATACCAGGCAAAAGTTATTGCAACAGAGTCAGGCATTTCTGAAGAAAACCGCGGACTTAAATTAAGAGCCGTTGTTATCAATAATGATGGGAGTATATTACCGGGTAGTTTTGCAAAAATCAGTTTAAGTTTTGATCCGGATTCAAAAGCGATCATGATCCCTTCCCAGGCAATTGTTCCGCAGGCTAGAGGAAAACAGGTAGTTGTTTATCACAATGATGAAATTGCTTTTGTTGATGTAGTAACAGGAACCAGGGATTCAGCAATGGTACAAATTACCAGCGGGCTTAAGGTTGGAGATACTATTATTATAACCGGTTTGATGGGTTTAAAACCAAAAGGAAAAGTGGTTTTAAATTCATTGAAAAATAATTAATGAAAACTAAACGAATGAAATATTTTCACTTTTGGCTTTTAACTTAATAAGATGAACATATCCGAATTCAGTTTACGCAGGCCGGTTTTTGCAATTGTTCTCAATATCATCATTGTGGTTTTTGGCCTCATCGGGTATAAATTCCTGGGAATCAGGGATTACCCGGCGCTAGACCCTCCGAATATCAGCGTTCGTACTTCTTACCCCGGCGCTAATGCAGAAATTATAGAAACACAAATTACAGAACCGCTTGAAAAAGCAGTTAATGGAATTGCCGGCATAAAAAATATCACTTCACAAAGTTCGCAGGGCAGTAGTAACATTACTGTAGAATTTGATTTAGGCATAAACCTTGAAGAGGCAGCAAATGATGTAAGGGATAAGGTATCACAGGCCATAAGATCATTGCCCAGCGATCTGGATGCACCTCCTGTTGTAAGCAAAGCTGATAATAGCGGTGACCCTGTAGTGATCTTGCTTTTAAAAAGTAATATTCGAAATGCATTACAGATAACTGAATTTGCAAATAATAATCTTGTTGAAAGAATTCAGACAATTCCGGGTGTCAGCGGGGTAAATATTTGGGGTGAAAAAAAATATGCCATGCGTATTTGGTTTGACCCATCTAAAATGAGTGCCTTTTCACTTACCCCAAAAGATGTACAGAATGCTTTGTTAAGTGAAAATATTGAACTGCCGGCCGGAAAAATATCAGGCAATGCAACGGAATTGGGTATACGCACATTTGGGAAATTAAATACCGAAGATGAGTTCAATGATCTCATTATAAAAAATATCGATGGCAGAGATATCAGGCTGAAAGATATTGGTGAAGCTGTACTTGGGCCGGAAAATGAGGAAAGCGTACTGAAAGAAAGCGGTATTCCTATGATCGCAGTTGCCATCATTCCACAACCCGGAACAAATTATATACAAATATCAGACGAAATAAAAAAACGTTTACAGGAAATAAAAGCGGACCTGCCCAAAGATATCAGATTGGAGGTTTCTTATGATCAGACAGACAATATCCGTAAGTCTATCAGTGAAGTAAAAGAAACTTTACTGGTGGCATTTATTCTGGTTGTCATGATCGTTTATTTATTTTTCCGGGATTGGCTGATCGCTTTAAGGCCTTTGATAGATATTCCTGTTTCGCTTATTGGCGCTTTCTTTATCATGTACCTGTGTGGATTTACCATCAATGTGCTTACACTGCTGGCCATTGTTCTTGCAACCGGCCTTGTGGTAGATGATGGCATTGTGGTAACCGAAAATATTTATAAGAAAATGGAGAAAGGGATGGATAAATGGCAGGCAGCCAGAGATGGTTCCCGTGAAATTTATTTTGCTGTTATTGCTACATCTATAACGCTTGCAGTTGTTTTCCTTCCAATTATATTTTTACAGGGATTCGTTGGCAGACTTTTTCGTGAATTTGGAATTGTGGTGGCAGGGGCTGTTTTGATCTCTGCTTTTGTATCGCTTACCCTTACTCCCGTACTAAACGTAAAACTGGCAGGTAAAAAGTTCAAACATTCCCGATTCTATACTTTCACTGAACCATTTTTTAACGGAATGGAAAACGGATACAGGGCAATGTTAGTTAGGTTTATGAAAGTACGCTGGATTTCAATTCCAATTGTGCTGGTTTGTGTTGCGATCATTTTTATTACAGGCAAAACCCTTCAAAGCGAACTTGCCCCAATGGAAGATAAAAGCGCCTTTCGTTTATCTGTGACGGCACCAGAAGGCACTTCTTATGATGCCATGGATAAATACATGGATAAGCTGGGTACCTTTTTGATTGACTCACTTCCCGAAAAAAAATATCTGGTAAGTATGACTGCACCCGGTTTTACAGGTTCGGGTTCGGCTAACTCGGGTTTTGTTCGGGTGGTATTGGTAAACCCGGATAAAAGAGAAAGAAGCCAGCAGGATATCGTAAACTGGGTAAATAAAAAAATGCCCCGTTTTAATGATGGCCGTACATTTTCAATTCAGGAACAGACCATTCAGGTAAACCGCAGGGGTGGCCAGCCTGTTCAATTTGTTATACAAAATGTAAATGCCGAAAAACTGAAAGTTGTATTGCCAAAAATTTTAGATGCAGCAAATAAAAGTTCTGTACTGATGGGTGTTGATGCTGATTTGAAATTCAATAAGCCGGAGATCAGGATCAGTATAGACAGGTTAAAAGCCAGTGAATTGGGTGTAAGTGTACAGGAAATTTCACAAACCATGCAACTGGCATTGAGCAATCAGCGAATGGGTTATTTTACCAAGGATGGAAAACAATATTCTGTACTCGGACAAGTTGAAAGAATAAACCGCGATGACCCTACAGACCTCGAGCATATTTATGTGACCAATAATAAAGGCCAGTCAATTGCCCTGATTAACCTGCTCAATATTTCCGAAGATGTAACTCCGCCAACATTGTACCATTTTAACAGGTACAGGTCAGCAACGATATCTGCCGGACTTGCTGAAGGAAAAACGATCGGTGATGGCATCCGGGAGGTAAAGGCAATTGCAGATAGTATTCTGGATGAAAGTTTCAGAACTACCCTTGCAGGTTCTTCAAGAGATTTTGAAGAAAGTTCGGGAAATACTTATTTTGCTTTTTTTCTTGCTCTTGCATTAATATTTTTAGTGCTCGCAGCACAGTTTGAAAGTTTTATTGATCCTTTGACCATCATGATAACGGTACCGCTTGCACTGGCCGGAGCTATTTTATCCCTTTGGTTTTTTGATCAAACGCTTAATATTTTTTCACAGATAGGAATGATCATGTTGATTGGACTGGTTACAAAAAACGGGATTCTGATCGTAGAATTTGCCAATCAAAAGCAAATAAAAGGAGAGAAAAAAGTACCTGCAGTCATTGAAGCTGCTGTAGCACGTTTCAGGCCCATACTCATGACAAGCCTTGCAATGTCGCTGGGTGCATTACCGTTGGCACTTTCACTGGGAGATGCAGCAACCAGCCGTATGCCACTTGGAATAGTTATCGTGGGTGGCGTGTTATTTTCATTAATGTTAACGTTGTTTGTAATTCCTGCTATTTACTCTTATTTATCATCCAGAAAAAAAAGAAGCGAACTGGATAAAATAGAAGAATACGGCAAAGATCAAACAACGCTTAGTGTATAAAATATTATAAGAAAATGTTGTATCGCTTTAAAATTATTTACTTTTTCATACTACTGATCTTTTCATCAAAAGTTAATGCTCAAAAGTTACTTACCATTGAGGAAGCAGTTGCCGCTGCATTGAAAAATAATTATGACATTCAATTATTAAGAAATGATTCATCTGTGTTTGCGCTGAATAACAGGTATGCCAAAGCTGCATTTCTACCAAGGTTTAATGCTACCTCTGCGGTGCTTTTTAATAATAATAATACAAAACAAAAACTTGCTGACGGGAGTGAACGCAAACAAAACAGCATCCGTTCAAATAATGTCAATGCTGCTGTCAATATGAATTGGGTGGTCTTTGATGGCTTAAAAATGTTTATTTCCAGAGATAAACTATCAGAATTTGTAACACTGGGAAACCTAAATATAAAAAGCCAGTTATCAAATACGATCGCAGATGTAATAAAAATATATTACAATATTGTTCGTCAGAAGGAACAAAAAAAAGCTATTGAAGAACAAATGGGAATCAATGAAGAGCGGGTAAAACAGGCTGAAAAAAAATTAAGCGTAGGGCTTGGCGCAAAACCTGAATTATTGCAGGCCAAATTAGATCTGAATGCACAGAAAGCTGCCAACATAAATCAAATAACGATCATTGAATTATTAAAAGAGCAGTTGAACCAACTCATGGTTTTTGCAGCCGGCACAAGCTATGAAGTTGCAGACAGTATCATATTTAACAACAGCCTTGTTGCCGGAGAAATTTTCAATGATGCTGAAAAAAATAATCCTGAATTATTAGTGGCCAAACAAAATATCAGCATTGCAAATTTAACACTCAAAGAAAGAAAAGCAGAACGCTACCCTACCGTTTCACTTAACAGCGCTTACAATTTTTCCAAAACAACGAATAAAATAGTTGTCAATAATTTTACTCCGTTTTTTAACAGGAATTACGGTTTCAATTATGGGGTGTCGTTAAACATACCGATATTAAATAACTTTACTGTAAAACGTCAGATACAGACTGCACAGCTTGATATTGAATACCAGAAACTTTTATACAATTATAAAAAATCAAATATTGATATCGCAATAAGTGCTGCCTTTAAAGCTTATGAACTTCAGAAAAAAACGCTTGAACTGGAAGAAGAGAATATTAAGCTGGCAAAAGAAAATGTATATATTTCTGTGGAACGCTTTCGGCTTGGAATTTCAACTTCATTGGAACTAAGGGAAACGCAAAAAAGTCTGGAAGATGCCTATAACAGGCTTATTGCAGCAAGATACAATACCAAAGTAGCAGAAACGGAGTTACTTCGCTTACGGGGAGATCTGGTCAAGTAGTTTATAGTTTTTAGTTCATAGTTTATAGTTCATAGTTGGGTCTTCAAAAATTGAGCTAACTTTATAAATACTTGATAGTTTTTACTAAACTACTAAACTACTAAACCAATGAACCCAACTGTTGCTGTCATCATGGGAAGCCAAAGTGATTTAGAAGTAATGCAGGGTGCTGCTGATATGCTGAAACAATTCAATGTTGATTTTGAATTAACAATTGTTTCTGCACACCGTACACCCGAAAGAATGAGAACCTTTGCACAGGAGGCTTTATCAAAAGGTATTAAAGTAATTATTGCGGGAGCAGGTGGAGCGGCACATTTACCAGGCATGGTAGCATCTTATACCACATTGCCTGTAATTGGCGTGCCGATCAAATCTTCCAATTCTATTGATGGTTGGGATTCTGTTTTATCTATTCTGCAAATGCCATCCGGTGTACCTGTTGCAACCGTAGCTCTGAATGGCGCAAAAAATGCAGGAATTTTGGCTGTACAGATCCTCGCAACAAACGATGAAATCCTTTCCGGGAAATTAGCTGCGTATAAAAATGAGTTGGAAAAGCAGGTAATGGGAATGGTTGAAAAGTTAAAAACCAGTTCTTAGTTCTCAGTTTATAGTTAGGTTTGTTTTATTTGAACTATAAACTATGAACTATTAACTATGAACTTCTTCTACGATACAAAACTCCTGCTCTAACCCTTTCGAATTTTCATAAAGCATTTTTATAAAATCCTTACCCCAAAGTGAATAGCAGGGCAATAAATTATCAACCCGCTCTTGTAATGTTCCGGAAGGAAAAAGTGTTTCTTTTATTTTTATGATCTGCCGGTGTTGTAATTCATATTTCTTTTTTTCAGCTTTTAGCATTTTTCGCTCTACCTGTTCTATTCGTTTTAAAGCTTTTGTCTGCAATGCATCAACATGACTGTTTAATGTATTGTCAACAGCTGTTGCCGCAACTTTAATATTATGATACAAAGAGATCATAGCTTTGATCTCTTCTTCCAGGTTTAATATGACAGATGATTCATTCTTCACCAGTTCTTCCAATAATAAATTCTCCGGTTTGAAAAGATCCTGACCTTTCATTTGTAAAGAAGCTATTACATTAGATATCTTATTTGGAATGACTATAAATGAATTCCGTAATACCAATACCGGAAATGGAATGCTAACCGCATCAAAAACCTTTTTTAATTCCAACCAATAGGCTAACTCTCCTCCACCGCCGATAAAAGCAATATTGGGTAATATCATTTCTTGAAAAACAGGCCTTAGAATAACATTTGGACTAAATCTTTCAGGATGTGTTTTTAATTCATGTAGCATTTCATCTTCATTGAAGATAATATCTGAATTAATTACATGGTATGCCGAACCTTCTTTAGTGATCCGTTCTCTTAAATCATCTTTTAAATAAAACAGGTTTATCTCCCTTCCGGCAGCCTGCACTTTATATTCAGCCGGAAATGCAGCAATAGTTTCCTCAACAAGCTTGTGAGAGAATTGCTCAATCAATTCTTTGGTATTTACTTTTGAAAATTCATTTTTTAATGTAGAATTGTCCGGAAGCAGAATCACTAACCCGTGATCGGCAAATAAAGTATGTACAAATTCGAATGTAGACTGTTCAATCGTTTTATCAAACGTATAAGATTCTTTAACCAGGTCAATTATTTCTTTTCCGAATTTTTCTACCGATAATTGACTTTCAATTTCATCAATGATTTTAATAAAATGTTTATCAATTTTCATCCTGCCAACAGCACCTTTTTGATCCGTATTCCATTCATACTTTTTTCCATTGATCGTAACTTCTCCCAATTCCGAAAGATCAGCATCCTCACTTCCCATATAATATACAGGCACAAAATTACAATCCGGTATTTGCTTCTTTAGATCTTCGGCAAGCCTGATAGCATGAAGTATCTTATAAATAAAATATAAATGACCGGTAAAAATATTAGGCTGGTGTGCAGTGCATACTGTAAATGTATCTTCATGCAGCAGGGCACTAATATTATTTTCTACTTTTACTGCATTCGGAACAGTTGCATATTGTTTTTGCAACTCATGTACAATTAAAGCACGATTGGTTTTGAATTTCTTTCTTTCAGAAATTGTTTTTTTGATCCCATCAATGGTAGCAGGATTATTATAAAATGATTGAAGCGCCGCAATATTATCCAGTAGATCTGTTACAATTTTAGAGAATTGACCTGTATCCCTGTAAGCAATATATTTCGCTTTAAAACTCATAAAAAAATGCTAAGATATAATTAATGAAGTTAGTATTTGCGAGTAAGATAACTGCTAAGGCACGAAGACGCTAAGGTTTAAAATCAATATCTTGCAGTCTCTTCAGAAAACCCTAAACCCTAAACC
>JANOPU010000026.1:0-3001 GCA_031422055.1 Ferruginibacter sp. | reverse complement strand
CTGGGGCAAAGGGTGCAAAGCAGATTAAAATCTATGTGGCTATTCTATTAAAATATGTATATCTGATACTTCTTACAAACTATAAAATATTTCATAAACAATGCTTTTGTTCAATTAATCCCCACGAAATGCAGGTGATCCCTTTTTTTCTCGTAATTGATTTCAACTGCAAAATTTGGGTTAAAATAAGCATCTCTAAATACCGGGCATAAAAAAACCGTCTTATTTATTAATGAGACGGTTTACTGTTTAATTTTTAATAGTAATATTTTACCTCAATTGTTGTATGTACTCATTGTTCTTAAACTGCTTTTTCACATCATTGAGATCTCTTAATATAGTTGCGTCAACCAGGGTTCCTCCTACTTCTAGTTTAAATCCGCCAATTAATTCATCGTCTACCAGGGTTTCGAGTTCTATATTTTTAATGGGAGTATTACTTCTTACTTTGCTTAAAATAACCTGCTCTGCTTCTGCAGTTAAGGGTATTGCAGTAGTAACCTTTACATGATGTATATCTTTCAGTTTATTATATTGTTCGATAAAAGCTTTTACAATTTCCGGCAGATTACTTTCTCTTGCTTTACGAACCAATAATTGAATAAAAAGTGAAGTAAGGTTACTTACCCTGCCATTGGTAATAGATTCAATGATTTTTTCTTTTTTATCAACTTTGATAACCGGGCTTTTGAGTACGGAAACAAAATCAGGATTGCTTTTGCAAATGTTCATTAAGAATTTGACATCAGCATATACGATATCCAATTGGCCCTGCTCAATGGCAAGATCAAGCAAACTCTTTGCATATCTTCCTGCTAATCTCGGATTGTTCATTTTTATAGCTGTTAGTTGTTAGCTGTTAGTTGTTAGCTGTTAGCTGTTAGTTGTTAGCTGTTAGTAAAAAACCATCTTGCTAATGGCTAACAGCTAATAACTTGTAGCTTGTCTTTAATTTAATTTAATACCGTCGGCCAATTCCTTAATATAATTTTCCTGTTCGGATTTGTTCGACAATTCTCTTCTCAATATCTTTTCGCTTACTTCAATAACCATTTTACCCACTTCATTTTTAATATCTGTCAGGGCTGCCATTTTTTGGTTGTGAATAGATGCCTGTGCTTCTGTAATGATCTTTTTTGCCTGAACTTTTGCTTCATCTTTGGCATCGTTGATCATTTTATCTTTGATCTCTTTTGCCTCTTTTAGCATGTTACCCCTTTCTTCTCTTGCTGCAACAAGCAATGCTTCATTTTCACTTTTAAGCTGCGACATTTCCATTCTTACTTTTTCAGCCGTAGCAATAGAGTTGGCAATATTTGCTTCCCTGTCATTCAATCCTTTTAAGATAGCACCCCAGGCATATTTCTTTAAAATAAATAAAACGACTAGAAAGGCAATAATGGTCCAAACGATAAGGCCAAGATGTGGTAATAAAAGATCCATAACAATTATGATTTATGATGTATGATGTATGATTTTACTCATACAGAAATTTTTAAAAAAGTATTACTGCATCCTCCGCCCTGTGCTTCAGATGCAGTAATGATGTTGTGCCATTAGCTTTTAAGAACAGCCAATAAACCTGCGATAACTGCAAAAAGGGCAACACCCTCAACAAATGCAGCAGTCAGGATCATGTTAGCACGAATGTCATTGGATGCTTCCGGTTGACGGGCAATAGCTTCAACAGCACCTTTACCAATCTGCCCGATACCAATACCGGCGCCAATTGCTGCAAGTCCTGCACCTATTGCTCCACCCATGTGGGAAAACCCAACTTCAGTTAACAAAGTCATCAAAGTCATGATACTTGTGTTTTATAGTGAATAAAAAAATACTAAATCGTTGGCTCAACTTCATGTTTGTGCCCGTCAGTGTCATCATGCCCACCTTCAAAAGACTGTCCAATAAATACCGCTGTTAAGTTGGTGAAAATAAAAGCCTGTATAAATGCAACCAATATCTCAATAAAATAAATAAATACGGTAAATAAAATTGATATCGGAGAAAACCCCCACCCGGCTCCTTTATTCATTTCACCAAAAATAAATATCAGTGAAATGAAACTTAAAATAATAATGTGCCCTGCCACCATGTTGGCAAAAAGCCGTATGATCAATGCTGCAGGCTTGATAATTAATACCCCAGCAACTTCTACCGGTATTAAAATGATCTTAACACCCAACGGAACTCCCGGAGGCCAGAAAATGTGGCCCCAGAAATGTGAATTGGTACTGAACAAAATAACCACCAGTGAAATAACACCCATTACTGCTGTAAAAGCTGTATTGCCTGTAACATTTGCCGATCCGGGTATCAACCCAAAAAGGTTATTGATCAATATGAAAAAGAAAACAGTTAATAAATAGGGTAAATATTTTTGCCATTTTTTACCAAGATTTGGTTTTGCCACATCGTCTCTTACAAAAGTAATAACGGGTTCAATTACGTTCTGCCATCCTTTGGGAGCAGAGGTAACGCCAAGTCCTTTTTTATATTTTTTAGCAATTCCGGTCATTAAAACTACCAGTAATGTAAGTGCTAAGATCATTTGCACTACATTTTTTGTAAGTGAAAAATCATATACCTGTGAATTGTCTGTTGCTATGATATTGCCTTCATGCAGTTTATAACCATTGTGTTCCTCATTTCCCTCATGCCCAAAACGGCTGGAAGAAAAAGTTGTAAATCCTTTTGTAGGTGAATATAAAATGACAGGTAATGGAATTGTTGCATGGAAATGGCCTACTGTAAAAAAGTGGAATTCATGGGCATCCTTTATGTGATCCATGATGATCTTGGCAGGGTCTAATTTTTCTTCTTTTGTTTCGTGGCTCCCAGTTGTGTTTTCATGTGCCGTTTGCTGAGCAAAAGACACAGGTGTACATAACACTAAACTAAGGCTGAAAAATTAGACCCTGCCAAGATCATCATGGATCACATAAAGGATGCCCATGAATTCCACTTTTTTACAGTAGGCCATTTCCATGCAACAATTCCA
>JANOPU010000025.1:0-26416 GCA_031422055.1 Ferruginibacter sp. | reverse complement strand
CTGGGGCAAAGGGTGCAAAGCAGATTAAAATCTATGTGGCTATTCTATTAAAATATGTATATCTGATACTTCTTACAAACTATAAAATATTTCATAAACAATGCTTTTGTTCAATTAATCCCCACGAAATGCAGGTGATCCGATTTTTTTCTTAATCCTGTATCTTATATTTGTTTTTAGTATACTTGATTAAAAGAAAAACTAACATCCAAAAAGATATTTTATGAGAGTTATTTTTACCATAATACTTTTATTTGCAGGATTATCATCTTATGAACAATCACTTACTCCTTTTATTTATCAACGGGATTTTAAGGCCATCCTCGAAAAAACAAAAGACAAAACCAATGATCTGTATTATCAAAAATTACTCATACGCTTTTTAGACAATGATTCCTCCTTGTCAAGAGCAGATATGCTTGCCTTGCTGATTGGTTTCACTGAAAACCCTCATTATAAACCATATAAAGATATGGGAACAGAAAAAGAGATTTTTGATATGAATGAGGAAGGCGATTATGAAGGTGCGCTGGTTGAATCTAAAACTTACTTACAAAAACATCCTGTAAGCCTGAGGATATTAAAAGAAAGATCTTATTCTTATCACCAGTTAGGAAAAAGAGACAGTGCAAAATATTTTATGGATCTGGTAGATAAAGTAATGGGCGCTATGATCTATAGTGGTAAAGGTAAAACTCAGGAAGCTGCGATCTTTTCATTAGGGCTTATTGACGGCGAACACTTTATTGAATATGTTGGATTGACTGTAGCAAATAAAACTACCAGTTCTCCTAAAAGTAAAACACTTCTTTTTATTGTTGATGCATTATCGGACGAAAGTATCCATACCAATTATTATTTTAACCTGCAACATGCCAGGGATAAAATGAATGAAGAAGATATTGGTGAAGCTCCCGTAACAAAACCCAAGAAAGGCAAGAAAGTGAAGAAAGATAATAAACCAGTTAAACCATTGAAGGATTCTATACCGTGATTAAACCCAAATTTTGGTTGTTACGTTCATTTTTTTTTATATTAAGAAAGTTGAGCCCGCCCTTTTTGTATAAAACATTACTTAGGGTTAAGTGATGCGTTCTTGATTCCGCTTTTATACTTTTTATACAGCATATTGACCTCATATTTTCGCCGCTAACGATTGCCGGTTTATTGCATATTCGGGCTAAAAATATTAATAAGATCAGTGTATTGGGATTTTATACCGATTATACTAATATTTAGTCCAATGTTTTTTCCTATCGGCATAATACTATCTAAGATTTAAACATAGTCCTTTGGACTACATATTAAATCAAGATGGTATAATTTCAGTTTTACTGTAGTTCATTTTATTTCGTAAGAAGACTCTACAAATGCTGGTGAGCAGTTTTACGTATTATACCGATTGGACAAACAATATAGTCCAATATCGGCTTCGCCTCATTGTACCATTTGTTTGATACCATCGGCATAAACCATTGTAAGATTTTTTAAATATTGGCATATTTTAAAAATCACATTGGTATTAGTTACAATCCGGTATTTTACTAAGGCTAACAACTATTGCGATAAAGAAATCCTGATTTGTACCCCAGCCCGTGTATTTGTTGTTGGTGCACTCGAAGAAATATACGGAATTACTTTACGGCGATCATAATACAACTTGATATTGATCCGGTTATTAAGAAAATAATCTATCGTAGGGCTAATCGTAATCTCTTTACTACCTCCGGTTGCAAAATTATTATCCTGGTCAAGCCTGCTGTTGGCTGTAACATTATCTCTGATCCTGTAATCAATCCTGAAATTAATTTCATTTTCAAGTTTTTTAGCAGACGCATTTTTTGAGCTTAAAAATTTAGGCCACTTCAATCCAAAAGGCATGGGTAGTCCACGTTTACGATAACCGGCACCCACTACAAATTCAGTGCTTCTTACTTCACTAAGTTGAAAATCGTAGAGGCTTAAACTTAACTGTCTTGTTTTAGTATATTCAAATTTTGCCTGCACCTGGTTAACAAACATCATATCAAATCCTAATAATGGCGAAAACTGCTCTTGCATGGAAACGTTAGGTACCAGGAAATAAGGAATGAAATTCTTTGAAACAGTATCATAGAAAGAAGGAAACCCGAATTTTGAAACATCCTGATAAAGTAAAGCAGATGTAAATCCATTCATACTTAAGTTTCCATTATACCCGTGAGATAAAGTAAAACTGGTAAATATCTTATCGAGACCTTTTATTTTACTAAGTCCATTGTAATCTAACTTCCAGTTGGGTTTGGGTTTGATACCGCTGAATGGATTCGATTTTGTATTTGGATTATTTTGCTTGATCAAAGAAACCTTATTTGGATCCTGGCCGGTATAAGCTGCAATGAATGAAGGTATCAATACATCTACAGCATATCTTCCATAGCCATAATAGTAACCGTCTGTACCTTGTCCTTGTGCCAGGCTATATGGATTACTCTGACCAAGCCTTTTGGAAAGTATGACCCTGTTGCTCTCAAAAGTTTTAAATGTTTGGGAAACTCTGTTGGGATCAAATTTTCCAAATAAAGTTTTAAAAGCAATATAGGTTACATCAAAACCACCACCTGTGTATGGGTTCAGGTGTAAGAATTGTTTGGGATTATTTGCAGCAAAACTGGTATCGATAAACCTAAAAGTTTCACTATAATTTTTACTGAATGTTTTACTAAGGTTAACCGTTATTATTAAATCCCTTACCGGTTCCAGTTGGGCTGATAAAGTGATCCGCTGATCAAAATTCTGTTGGAATAAGGAATTGAAATTAGTATCTCTTGTTATCAAACCTTCTTTGGCTTTGGTGTTTAGCCAGTTTGTATCAGGCTGTTTACCCATGATAAAATCAAAACCCGGCGCCATGCTGTTAAAATTTTGTCCAAAAAACTGAGAGCTGTCTGTATATCCGGGTAAGCGGGTATTTCCGGTTTCAGATACTGAAAAGTTGACCTGTTTAACACTAGTAAGAATTTTTCCAAAAGCTTTGGCAAAACCTGCAACATAAGGCATAGCCGTTTTATCCACTACCCTTCTTTTTTGTAAGATTCTTTTACCCTTTTTAGTTGTTACAGAATCTTTAACAATGGTGACCCTGTTTTTCCATTTTATTTTATCTTCTTTATTTGAAGGCAGTTCTAGTGCACGCAGCCATTTTGATTTTTGATACAATTTGGTAAAATCTAATTGTGCTGTTACTTCTTTCTGGTTTCCGTTTTCTAAAAAATTACCAAGGTTAACTGCAAGCCTTGAGGCGCCGATCCACTTATATGATGCCTGGTATTTTACATTTATAGTTGTCCAGTCAAGTGCCGGAAATTTAGCTGTTGGTACAGTATAGGAAAAGTTACCAGTTTGATTGAATAATGTATTTCTTCCGCCCTTTAATAAATTATTCCACAGAGAATCTCTTTTGGACTTAGTGTCAAGCCTGCCTGCTGGCTCGTCTATTCTTGAATTATTCATTGCGGTATAATCAAAATTTATTGACCTTGTAAAACTCCATCTAAGGATATAATCACGTTGAAACGTAAAGAATTTATCATAGGTTTCAGGTATTGCATATTTTGCCGTGCCAACACTTCTGGGCCTTATTGCCCCAAACTGCCTGCTCAGATCGGCACGAAAACTCAGTTGAGATGGAATATAATTGAAATTCAGATCTTTTATCAGGTCAAACCAATGATGCTTGGTCTTTTTAAATAATTTTTTAAAGGGTTCAATATATTTTGGTTGTGGAGCATAATTATAACCAAGCGCACCCCGGTGCCGGGTAACCTCATTATTTTCTATCAATGGGTTATGACTCAGTGTTTGTAAAAAAGAATAACTGACATCAACGTTGGAAATATCATATATCCGCGATTTGGATCCATCGGTCTTATTCTTTTTAACATTCGTAAAATTCAATGTTTTCGTTGAAGTAAAATCCACTGCAACCCTTTTTATAGAATCTTTTTGCGATTTATTAGCAGCCCCGGCTATTTTATCCTTTAACTTAATATCCTGGTCATAAGGGTCATATTCGGGAGTACTTACCGATTGAGTATATCCGGCAAAAACAGGAATGGTTATCCCCCATTTTTTAGGCAATAACTTACCCATTTCAAGATTAGCTGCCACATCAAACTGGAAAAAATCATCTCTAAAACGCTCATTCACCCTTTGTTCCAATGTACCAAAGCCCTTAGAATGCATATTGGCAGAAACTGAGATTGTTCCCAAGTCTGCAAGATTTAGATCTAACCTTCCCAACGCAGCGTATCCACCCTTTTCATCGAGGGATGACAATCTTAATTCATTGACCCAAACCTCTCCGCATGCACTGGGGATATTTGTATTTTCAACTCCGATTAAGAAACCTCTGATTTCTCCAAGGTTAGGATTTCCCATAACAGAATATACATGACCGTTAGGCAAAGTGTAACGGAATATCTGTCCCAATGCCGAGGTTGACGTATTACGTACCTGCTTTAATCTGGTTAATGCACTAAGATCAAGTTCTAAAGAGTTTCTTGGATTCCACAAAGAATCATTATACTGATCTGAATCCGGAAATGAATTTGTGGCTGCATCTAATGATGTTAAATAAAGCGGAATTCTTATTTCATAATTATTGTTTACAAAATCAGTTCCCATTCTTATAACAGCAGTCAGGTCTTTATCAACAAGATTTGAGATGGGCTTTACCGATTTTTCTGCATGTATGTACATGGAAAGTTTCTTAAACTGACGCAGATCCCTGTTACCAAAAGTCTGGAAAACTGCCTTAGCATCATCCTTTTTTAAATTACAAAACTGCAAGCTCATTGCTTGTTCGTTTTGCAGCAGGTTTACCCCATTGTTACCGGTTGTTTGTTGTCTTTGTATTTCCCTTGGAGTTCTATAAGGAAGTGGGGTACGCTTGTCATTCTCTTCAATATTTACAGCACCAACATTAAAAGTGGTACTTGTTGCCTGAGAATAGATTCCGGTACTATCAACTTTATTCTGAAACTTTCTCCATACATTTCTGGTTAGTTGTAATAAGCCAAATCGCATCACAACACTGTCTTCAAATTCGGTCATGAACATACGCATAAACCTGATAGATTTAAAATCGGGTATCTGTCCAATTCTTCTGTTATATTCAGATATTGGAATTCGGAACTGGTACCATGTTTCGTTTCGGGCAAGGCCATTAACAAGATTTATTGGTACCACTTTTTTATCAACTATATAGTTTTGGCCAATACTCATTTGAGTACTGGTTGGCGGCTCAATATTTACGATGTATTGGAAATACTCTTCCGTTTGATTCATGGTATTATCTCTGTTCAGGTCTTCTGAATCAGGATATAAAGTAGCCGCAGTTGAAAAATCACTTCCACTGTTAATTGGTGAATTCCCTTCAGGATTATTGAAATTTTTGTACCGGATCAAAATACCATCATTCGGCCCACCAAATCTTGGATCTCTGTAATGCACATAATTGTCTGTTGAAGGATCCTTAGAAGCATCTATGTATGCTTTAGAACCCATTGTAAAATTAGCAGCTAATTGCAACAGGTAAACCTGGCGTTTATTGAATTCAGCAGTATCAATTAACCCGTCAAAACCGATATCTTGGAAACTCCTGTCATCCGGATTATTACTAAATGCATTTGTAACCTGGTTTGGATTATTAGGAACCCTACCCCAATTTGTAATATTTACCGGAGCAGGAGCATTTGGAGTTGGCAACCCGTTTTCATAAAAACGCTGACCATCCCTGAGTATATCTTCAGAGATGCTTCCCAGGTTAAAATATAATTTTCCACCTGCAGCAGTTGGATTTAAAATAAAAGGGTCTTGAATCCAGAATTCTATGAACTCAATATTACTAGTTTCAAAATCCTGCTGGTCTATGCTACGCATTAAACCACCGAAACGTTCTTTTGGATTCTTAAACGTACCGTCAGCGTTTACTTTTGTTATGTCATCGTCGTAATTATAAGGGCCTCTTTTTTTAGGATAATAAGCAAGGTCAAATGTCACCAGTTGGCTTTCACCAAATCCGGTGGTCCTTTGAGGAAATATTTCCTTTTGAAAGACCTGCCTTACTCTTGGATCGCTTAATTCCTGTGCATTATCTGCAAATGGATTATTTTGCCCCTTATATTGTTGTAACGACTGTTCAATCTGGTACCACGCGATTTGAGACCTGCTCTTACCGTAGTTAATATCATTGTTTAAAGCTCCTTCAGGAAAAATAGGTTGTGCAAACCTGTTAGTAGCACCAACCGGAGTTGAAGCCAGGCTCCAACTGATCAAAGGAAAACGAAGATCGATACCTGATTTACTACCTTCAAAATCATCAATATAGATCACTCCTTCATTTCCCCTTCCAATCTGTGGCGCATGGCCCGGATCTAAATAAGCTCCCTCTGCATAAAAGTTAAGGGTTGAAGGAGCTGTTGTTGAATAAAAAGGCAGTTTATCTAAAATTTTTGTAAGCCGAGGCATATCCTTCCTGTAATTAACATCTAGTCCATACATGGTATTTCTGATCGGATCTTCGTTGTAATTAACTTTAGTAAAGAAAGGCCTTTCGCCTAACCTTACGATGGTACTACCTAATGCAAGTTGTGATTTTGCCGTATTTTTTACCTGGTAATCAAGTCTTAAACCAAGATAATTCCTTTGCTGAAGGCCAAAAGTAGCATTGTTTTCAAAATTAACCTGTACCGGTAAACCCGCATTTAAAATTGCCTGATTTGTAATTTTAATAGTTCCCAAATCATAATTAATATCATAATCTGTGCCCTCCAATAAAACGCGGCCACCTGCACTAACTGTAACTGACCCACGCGGAATATTATAACCAATACTTATATCTGCAGAGCCAGATGTTTTTGCCGTTCCTTTTAATACAAACCTGTTCAGATTAGGGAACTGCTGGGCAACTGCTTTTATAGAATCGTATAATGCATAAAAAAGAGTATCCTTAATATTTGGATTCAAGGGATTTGTATATAATCCTTTGGCAAGATCTCTTCCGAAAGGCTCTAATACAGGAAACATCACACGGCTGTATTGAGAATTGATTGTAAAGCCTTCTACATAATCAAAAACACCATCTGGCTGAGGGTCATTCTGGCTGTTCAGCCTGTCTAGGTTAATGAGTGAAATAATAGGTGTTCCCTGATCCTTATCCCCAAAAGGTGCATATCGTTTGGCACCCAATCCTGGCTCCTGATACAGAACATCCAATTTAAAATCCTGAGAAGCCAAAGTACCATACCCGATCGTGTATACGTTTTTCAGCATTAATTGCCAAACAGGCAAACTAGTACGTTGAGATGTAGCCTTCAACAGTTTTAAATAAAGTATCTTTTGCGTAGCAGATGAACTATCCGGAGGTACATCTTGTGAAAATTCACCTACCTGGTAAATTCTGCCCCGGAAAGAATATTGATAAGCTATTGCCAGTACTTCATCAGTTTGTAATGGTTGACTGAGCGAAAGTGTTCCAATATCCCTGTTATACATATATTGGCTTGAATCTAGTTTTCTGGCGAAGGTCTTCTCAAAATCCTGAACTGGATTTAGGCCTAAGGCAGTAAGATTTTCAAATGTGAAGGCAGGGTTCCTGGCATTGGGCCTGTTGATCACATTACTATATAGGTCATTTGTTCCGTTTGTAGGAATTTCGGCAGTTGTAAGCACATTAATTAAAGGTGGCGCAAGGTATGGTTGTATTTCACCAAGATCCATCAAACCAACTACGTCTCTTGTTTCTGTAGTAGTACCGTTTCGGTTTGTAACCCATACTTCCATTCTTAAAATTTGAACCGGACTTGTAATAGCCGGTAAATTTTTCAACAACTCATTATAATTATTTTTAAAATATTGCCCAACAAGAAAGTGTCTGTTCTCCTCATATTCATCTGCCTTGATCTCAAATGGCTGTGATGCAGTACCTCCCTGCAGGTTAGCAGATTGGCGTTGTGATTTTTGATTGGCTAATACACCCGTAATAAATAATTTACCAAACTGTAATTGTGTTTTCAAACCAAACAGTTGCTGTGCACCAGGTATTAAAGTTCCCTTAGAAGGAAAATTAACATTACCGGCTTCAAATCTTTTTAATATCTCATCATCTTTACCTGAGTAATCCAGTTTGATTTGATTATCAAGGTCAAAATTTGCAAGTGTATTATAATTTATAGGAAATTTTAGTTTATCGCCAATATTTGCATTTACATTTAACTGTGCATTCATATTAAAGTCGAATCCACCATTTTTTCTAGCTCTTTCGGGGAGTGTAGGGTTATCTATTTTTTGTCCCTGGTAACCCGCAGTAATATCTACGTTCCCCTGTGGTGTTATTTCAATTTTTCCGTTTCCGAATAACCGGTTAAATAAGTTATCGGTAAGAGATAATTTTGGTTTCACGAATTTGCCCCGGTTTAAGATACTGGTTGTATTGGCTCTTCTTCTGAAATAATCATTTTCAGCTTGTTTGTTTCGAAGCTCCCAGAATTCATTGAAAGAATAGGTTGTTGGGGTTCGATAATATTTATTACCTATTTTTTCAAAAATGATATAACGTTTTGTTATAGGATCATAAATTATAGAATCGGTAAAATTAGATGGGGTTTTGAGGTCATAAATACTGCTATAACCACCAAACATGTAGTCGCCTCTTCTATCACTGATTGGATATGGCAGGTTATTATTACCCCTTATAACTGTATCTAAAGGCTCTGGTGGTGCCGGTGTATTTGTGATTGGAGTTACAGGATTACCTGCATTTGGAGTAACGGGGTTACCTGCGCCGGGAGTAACGGGATTCCCGGTATTTTTGGGGTCCGTACTGGTTGTAACTTTTTTTTGAGCAATAGATATATTACAGCATAAAAGGAAACCAACAAACAACAAGTTTTGCGATATTCTTAAAATTGTCTTTCTAATAAACAACATCCGGTAAATCAGTTAACGTAGAATTTTCTCAAATTGCTTTTAGTGCTTTTTTAATTAAATCTTCTAATTGCACAATACCAGGATATGCAAGTTTTACTTTTTGAATACTATGCTCTGCCTGAGACCGGGAAATCCCAAGTGCTGTTAAGGCATTTAACGCATCCTGATCTAATGTATTGTCTACCATATACGTATTATTACCTGAAGAGGTTGAATGTTTAATTACTTTATCTTTTAACTCAAGTATCAATCTTTCAGCTGTTTTCTTTCCTATTCCCTTGACGCTTTCCATTAGCCTGACGTTGCCTTGTGAAATTGCTGTACTAATTTCATCAGGTTTCATTGAAGACAACATCATTCTGGCAGTTGCTGCACCAATTCCTGAAACACTTATCAACAATAAGAACATTTCCTTTTCCTCCTTATCAAAGAAACCAAACAAAGTGTGCCCATCTTCTTTGATCTGTAGATGCACAAACAATTTACCTTCGTTCATTTGTTGTATGGCTATATAGGTGTTGAGGCTTATATTTAGCTCATAACCAACTCCATTCACCTCAATATAAACCTGAGCGGGACTTTTATAAGTAAACTTTCCCTGCAAATATGCATACATAATTTCCTGATCTGACGATAGTCAAAAATAAGGATATTTTATTTGCTGGCACGTTAAAAAAAAGGGAAATGGTTTTTCCACTATTTTTACTTACAATTTAAAAGATTAAAATTTAAAAAAAATTATCCATGCAAAAAATTCATACCGCAATTACTGCTGTTGGAGGATATGTTCCGGAATACAGGCTAACCAATAAAATACTGGAAACGATGGTGGATACCACAGATGAATGGATTGTAAGCCGAACTGGTGTAAAAGAAAGGAGAATTCAGAAAGGAGAAGGGTTGGGGAGCAGTGATATGGGCGCTGAAGCTGTAAAAGATATTTTTAGAAAACGTAATATAAGCCCGGATGAGATCGAATGCCTCATTTGTGCCACAGTTACTCCTGATATGGTTTTTCCAGCCACTGCAAATATTATTTGTGATAAGGTTGGAATAACCAAGGCTTTCAGTTTTGATATAGGTGCTGCCTGTTCTGGTTTTTTGTTTGCACTTACCACAGGCGCTTCAATGATTGAAAGTGGCAGATATAAAAAAGTAATTGTTGTAGGCGTAGATAAAATGAGTAGTATCATTAATTACAGTGACCGTACAACCTGTGTAATTTTCGGAGATGGAGCAGGAGCAGTATTGCTTGAAAGAAATGAAGAGGGTAATGGCATAAAAGATAGTTTATTGAAGAGCGATGGAAGTGGCAGAAAGTTTTTGCACATGAAAGCCGGTGGTTCAATAAAACCAGCAACTGTTGAAACGGTTCTGGCAAAAGAACATTATTTATTCCAGGAAGGACAGTCTGTTTTTAAGTTTGCTGTAAAGGGAATGGCCGATGTAAGCTATGAATTGATGGAACGCAATAATTTAACAGCCGATGAAATTGCATGGCTGGTTCCGCACCAGGCTAACCTAAGAATAATTGATGCTACTGCAAACCGGATGAATTTGCCTATGGAAAAAGTCATGATCAATATTGAAAAATATGGCAACACAACTTCCGGAACCATTCCCCTCTGTTTATGGGAATGGGAAAGCAAACTGAAAAAAGGGGATAATATCATTTTATCCGCATTTGGTGGAGGGTTTACGTGGGGAGCCACATTAGTAAAGTGGGCTTATGATACAAATTAGAACCTTTTAATACTTTTAAGCGTTTATAAATTATACCGAATATAAACAGTATTTAGTCCAAAGCAACTTTAGGTCGGTATAATACCATCTAAGATTTTCACATAGTCCTTTGGACTACTTAGTAAATCAAGATGGTATTACATTCATTAAACGATTTTCAATGGATTCCAATTATTATTTTAAATTTATGTTCTAACAACATTCCATGAAAAAAACTTTACCATTCCTCATTTCTTTTTTATTGATCTCCATTTTTAGCCAGGCACAATTTACCCGGTACATCATCAGGTTAACAGATAAAAACACCAGCCCTTTTTCATTAAGCAACCCTTCTCAATTCCTTTCACAACGTGCATTAGACAGAAGAAACAGGTATAATATTGCTATTGACAGCAGTGACCTGCCTGTTACGCCCCGTTATATCGACAGTATACGTTTATCTGGCGCTGTTACTATTTTAAACAATTCCAAATGGCTGAACCAGGTTGCTATAAGAACTACGGATGCTGCAGCACTTGCTAAAATAAATTCATTTCCCTTTGTAATGAGTACTACCGCAATTGGATCCAGATTGGGTTCAGGAAATGTTCAGGTAAATAAAAAGCTTGATTCTACTATAAGTAATATACCATTTCCCGATAATACAAGCAAACCAGATAATGTAAATGATTTTTACAATTATGGTAAATCTAACGGCCAGGTTAAACTGCATAAAGGAGATTTTTTACACAATCATGGTTTCAGGGGAGAAGGTATGCAAATGACTATATTAGATGCTGGTTTCTTACGGTATCAGTCATTACCCACCTTCGACAGTATTCGCATCAACAACCAGATATTGGGTACCTGGGATTTTGTTGCAAATGAAATCAGTGTAAATGAAGATAATTCACACGGAATGCAATGCCTTAGTACAATTGCAGCAAATATCCCCGGAACATTTGTTGGCACCGCACCGAAAACATCTTTTTATTTATACCGCACAGAAGATGTAGGAAGTGAATACCCCATCGAAGAACAGAATCTTGCTGCCGGTGCTGAAAGATCCGATAGTCTCGGGGTAGACTTGTGTTCCGTTTCACTTGGTTATTACTCCTTTGATAATTCGGTATTTGATTATAGCTATGCAGATATGAACGGGAATACCAGTATCAGTGCCAGGGCTGCTGATTTTGCCGCAAAAAAAGGCATGCTGATGGTTATTGCTGCCGGAAATGAAGGAAATAACAGTTGGCATTACCTGATAACTCCTTCAGATGCAGACAGCGTATTATGTGTAGGCGCAGTGGATACATTGGGAAGAGTTGGCAGCTTTAGCAGTTATGGCCCCAGCAGTGACGGACAAATAAAACCCGGAGTGGCTGCAGTTGGCTGGTTGGCGATTGTTGCCAATTCATCCACAGGTTTACCGGCTTACGCAAACGGAACATCTTTTGCATGTCCAAATATGGCAGGTATCAGCACCTGTCTCTGGCAGGCATTTCCTGAAATCAGTAATATGGGAATCATAAAAGTTTTACAGGAATCTGCAGACAAATTCACAAATCCCGATGACAGGACGGGCTATGGAATCCCAGATGCAAAAAAAGCATTTGTGCTACTACAAAAAAGAGCCTTTACAAAACAAGGGTCTATCAGTAACTGTACCGCACAATTGCAGTTTTCGGTAAAAACGGATAATACCATGAGTCTGGAAATTGAAAGAAAGGCCGAGCCATCATCAGTGTATACAACCGTTGCTTCTTTACAAAATAACAGTGTGTGGGGGCAGCATAACTTTTCGTACGATGATGATCTTACCGGTGTTGAAATGGGAATAATAAAATACCGAATTAAAATGATCATTTCCACAGATACCACTTTTTACCTGGACTCTATGTCATTAAACAATGACCAGGTTTGTAATTCCGTGGTTACAGAAAATACGATCTTAATTGGTCCTAATCCGGTATCGGATGAGTTGAATATTATTATTTCCAGAGCTACAGATGCTAAAATAAAAATCGTGTTGCATAATACATTGGGGCAACCGGTTTTTGGCAAGGAATATTTTCAGGCAGCAGGTATTCAAACCCAAAAAATTCCAATGCAAGGTAAAAGCAGTGGCGCTTATTTTGTAACTGTTTACGTTGACAATGAAAAAGCTATAACAAAAAAGATCATTAAAGATTAGGAGTCGAAAATACTGCAACGAACATCGTATCTGCTGCTATTTCATATCCTTTTAAATATTGTGTCTGTAAAACATGCAGGCCTGAGTTTTCCCGGATGAATTCAACCATAGCCTCATTTTCTTTTTTAAAAACCGAGCAGGTTATATAAAAGAAAAGACCGCCGGGTAATAAGTAAGGTATCGTATTTAAAAAGATTTTTTGTTGCCTTTCAGCATATACTTCGATCTGTTTTTTATCAAAATAGTACAATTGTTCCGGGCTGCGGCTCCAGGTACCGCTACCGGTGCAGGGTACATCACAAATAATAATTGAAAACTTTTCCGCATCAGGCAAGCCGGTTGAAACTGATAGATCGGAGAGTAAACTCCGGTGAATGATCATCCCGGCCTCTTCGAATCTTTTACCAAGATTTAATAAGATATTATTGCGTACATCAGAAACTGTTAGCTGTACATTCCCTTTTAATTTATCATATAATAAGATCGATTTACCCCCACTGGCTGCACAACAATCCCATGCTGTTACTTTTTTATCTGCTTGTAAAAAAGAAATATCAACATCCAGATAATTCAACACTTTTTGTGAATTCAAATCCTGTACCACGGCTTCATTGTTAAGCTTTAATATTTTATCGGCCGGTACATGATTACCCAGTTGTATGCATTCATCAGAAATTAAATCATACGATACAGAAGCATAATTAAGTTTTTCAAGCACCCGTTGACTTTTACCAGGCCTTATCCGAAGGAAAATATGGGGTTGGATCAGGAACGACAATGGAAATAAATGTTTGTCAATAGGATCGCCCAGTTCATTAATGTATGGGAAAATAGCTGTTTCATTAACCTGCAGCAGTATTAATTTTTCTTCAGGAGTCAACCCTGTTTTTTCATGCAGGTCGGGTCGAAAAAAATGAAGCAGCTCATTGCTTTTAGTTTCACATAAAAATAAGCTGTACAATATTTTTTCTTCTACTGTGTTACTGTTGAATACCCTGCTTGTTCTGTAATAATAATAACAAAGGGATGCAATGATTCGCCTGTCTCTGGATCCGAATTTTTTATCGGCAGCAAAAAAAGCTTTGATATGAATTGCCAGCGGCTTACCGGTACTGTAAGTGCTGATTATTTTTGAAGCAGAGGCAATATAAGAATGGAATTTACTCATGAATCTTGTTTAGAAAGGTTTAGATAGTTTAGAAAGTTTAGGGATTTTATTACTATTGCGACTCAAGGCATTGAGTCGCAAACCTAAACTATCTAAACCCTTTAAACATTCTAAACCTACTTATGAGACAGCCTAAGAAATTTTGAAATATGCTTATATTTCCAGCAATGTAGTAAGCGGGTCTTTACCAAATAAAAGCAAAGCAGGGTTTTCAAGCAATTCTTTCACGGTTACCAGGAAGCCAACGGATTCTCTGCCATCAATGATCCGGTGGTCATAGCTTAAAGCCACATACATCATGGGTTTAATAACAACCTGACCGTTCACAGCCATGGGCCTTTCTACTATATTGTGCATACCTAATATTGCGCTTTGAGGAATATTGATGATAGGTGTACTCATCATGGATCCGAAAACACCTCCGTTGGTTATGGTAAAAGTTCCGCCGGTCATTTCTTCAATGGTAAGTTTATTATTCTTTGCTTTCGTGGCAAGATCAACTACTGCAGCCTCAATACCTGCCATACCAAGGCTTTCTGCATTCCGGATCACAGGCACTACCAGCCCTTTTGGAGCACTAACGGCAATGGATATATCACAATAATCATGATAGATGATATTTTCCCCGTCTAAATAAGCATTTACGCTGGGGAATTTTTGTAATGCATAGCAACATGCTTTGGTAAAAAAACTCATGAAACCTAGATTCACTCCATGCATTTCTTTAAACTTATCCTTGAATTTTTTCCTGATCTCCATGATAGGCCCCATGTCCACTTCATTGAATGTGGTGAGCATGGCGGTTGTATTTTTTGCCTCTACCAGCCTTCGGCTGATCGTTTTACGGAGGTTGCTCAATTTTTCAGGGCGGTCGTTCCTGCTGAACAGATCAATACCCGGTAATCGACCCGGGTTATTCAAAGCTTCCAAAACATCCTGCTTTATTATTTTTCCATTGCTGCCGGATGCAGTGATCTTACTGCTGTCTACTTTTTTGTCAGCTATAATAGCCGCAGCAACCGGAGTTGCTTTGATGTCAGTAGCCGTTTGGATTGTTGAATTTGAAATTTTATCCGCTGTAACCGGTTGTTTTACTGCTGCAACGACTTCCGGAGCTGATCTTTTTGCCGGAGCCTTCGCATCAGTGTCTAATGAACCTACCATATCTCCAATGGCCAACGTATCACCTTCTTTAGCAACCTGCTTCACTAAGCCGGCTTGTTCAGCATTGATCTCAAAAGTGGCTTTTTCACTTTCCAGTTCAGCGATCACTTCATCTCTTTCAGCCCATTCTCCATCCTTTTTCAGCCATTTTACCAAGGTTACTTCATTGATACTTTCTCCTACTGTTGGGACTTTTATTTCTATTGACATTTCAGCTATTTTAGTATTGATGCAAATTTCGGGGAAAAAGGAGGATTTATAAAAAATTGATTTATTGAAAAAATATCTCTTTATTGACTGAAAATCAGCCTTCCTTACATATTATCTATTTTTAATGCGATTAATTGCTTTTAAAAGGCAATAAAACACTGAAAAAACCATTTAATAAACAGTATTTACCATTTACTAAGTAAATAGTATGAATTTGAAAAAATAATTCGTACATTTAATCATTAAAATAATATTTATATTACTCTCAAATTAAGTCTATTATGCTTAAAAAGATAGGTTTTATGTTTATGATCGGGTTTTCGGTATTGTTTGTTGCCGATAGTAATGCCCAACTGACCATAAACGGAGCTCAATTATTTATTGAATCAGGTGCATCAGTTACCGTACAGGGCGATATAACGAGCAATACAGATATTTTGGGAACCGGAAAGATTATTCTGAAAGGAACCGCTATTCAAAGTATCAACATGAATAATTTTACCATTCCTAACTTAGAAATGGATAATGTTTCAAATGCAACCTTGACCGGCAATGTTAAGATAGGTAACAACTTGTTGTTCACCAACGGAAGTATCATTTTAGGATCAAATGACATTGTCATGGCATCTGCTGCAACGATAACGACACCGGGTAGCAGCAAATTCGTTGTAACCAACTTAACAGGTAAATTGGTAAAAGCTTCTGTAGGTAATACTGCTTTTACATATCCCGTAGGTAATACTGCTTTAACTTACAATCCTGTAACAATTACAAATAACGGCACTGTTGACAGTATTGCAGTACGTTGCCTTGCAAATGCGAATAAAACAGGGTTAACCGGAACAAGCTTTACCAAAGAGGTAGTAGATGCAAGCTGGGATATCAGTGAATCAGTTGCCGGAGGCAGTAATTTATCTTTAACTGCTTCATGGAATGGAACAGATGAATTACCAGGCTTCAACAGGAATAAAGCCGGGATTTCATATTATATTACAGCACCGGTCCTCAATGTGGGTTGGGATCTTTTGAACAGCCAAACAGCTGTTGCAACCGGCACCGGCCCATACAGTTATACCAGGACCGGAATTACAGAACTTGGTGCTTTTGCAATAGGAACAAGACCCGTTCTTTCTCCATTGCTTGTTACACCGAAAATATTCTTACAAGGCAATTACAATACTGCTACCGACCGTATGACAGATGCTTTAAGAACACTCAATTTAATTCCAGCAACAGAACCATACACAAGTATAACAACATATACCCATTCAGGAAGTGGTGGTGGAGAAACACCTGATATTGCCTCAATTATTGGTTCTACTGCACCTGCAGGTGATGATGCTATTGTTGACTGGGTTTTTGTTCAATTACATGACGGCGCAGGCACAGTTATCAGCACCAGAGCTGCTTTATTACAACGTGATGGTGACATTGTAGATACAGATGGATCATCTGCTGTTAATATGGCCGGAAACGCAATAGGAAATTATTTTATTTCTGTAAGACACAGAAATCATTTAGGTATCAGAACAGCAGCTACTTTTGCTTTAACTAAAACAAGTACAACTCCTTACAACTTTACTGATAATATAACGAAAGCATATAATAATGGAGTTTCTGTAAATCCAGCAATGCCAACTTTAGAAGCAGGTGTTTTTGGTATGTATGGTGGCAATGCAAATTCTGATGCTTCCGTACGTGTTTCCGGAAGTATCTCAATTAGTGATTATCAAAGAGTATTGAATACATTAGGCGGAACTTCCATTCTTAGTCCTGTTTATTCACCGAGCGATATTAACATGGATGGAACTGTCAGGGTTTCGGGCAGTGTATCCATCAGTGATTATCAGAAGATACTATCTTTCCTCAATTCATTAAGCATTGTAAGTCAACATATGTAAAAAAACACACATGAAAAAAATTATAATAATATTATTTACATTAGCGATATCATTTAGTGGATTTGCTCAGCCTTATTTTCAGGCAACGATGCTGAATACCGGTAATAAATTAACATTTAAAATAAGGCCAAACGGGAATATTAATTCAAAAAGGTTTTCGGCTATGGAATTCTTTGTGAGATATCCAAATAGTTCTCCGGCATTTGTTTTCAACACCCCTGTTATTGATCCTGCATTTACGGGAATAAATTTCATAGTAAAAGGCCCAAATACTTATGGGGCAGAAACAGGATTTACGAATTATGTTTTTGAATGGATTGGAGGAGCAAATGCTGTACCTGCAGTTCCAACTAACTACACAAATAATACAGAATATACTGTATTTACAGTTAACCTGATAGGAGCTGCAAATACTACCAATATTGAATTAGTACATAATACAGATCAAAATCCAACTTATATAAATATCAGCGATAATAATGGAAATAGTTTGTCGTGCCTGGATAATTTTGGAGCAACGATCGGAAATGCATTTTATGGGCCGGGCTTTAATACCGGAGCAGCTCCAACAGGAGGAACCAATCATTTACTTCCATTGGCTAACGTTCCTATCCCTGTGAAATTTACCGGTTTTACCGCAATCAAAAAAGACAATAATGGTTTAATAAAATGGCAGGTGGAAAATGAAAGTGCTATAACTGATTCATATATTATAGAAAGAAGCCTGAACGGCAGAGATTTTTCTCCCATCACCAATATGGTATCAAAATTCAATGGCAATAGTGGGATAAACGTGTATGAATTTACAGATAATAATTTAAAGGCTTTACGATCAGATATCATTTATTACCGAATCAAACAATTAGATAAAGATGGCAAATTTGCATTTACCGAGATCAGGTCGATCAGACTTGATGGTAAAGCTTTTGCTGCCAGTGTATTTCCAAACCCGGTTGTTAATACCGGTACAGTAAATATTGATCTTGTTAGTGATGAAAAAATTAATATCATTCTTACTGACGCTGCAGGAAAGGAAGTTCAGAGAGCTTTTATAGAAGGCAAATCTGGTTTGAATATGTATAAGTTAAACATGAGTACCCTTGCAGCGGGTGCATACCAATTAAAAGTTATTGCCGGCATTGATAGCAAAGTAATACCGGTTGTTAAGAGTAAATAATCGTATTTAAAAATAAAATTTATAAAAAAACCTGCTTTATTCCAGCAGGTTTTTTTTATCGGATCATTAAAATAACTGTTATACCGAATATAAACAGTATTTAGTCCAAAGCAACTTTAGGTCGGTATAATACCATCTAAGATTCCCACATAGTCCTTTGGACTACTTAGTAAATCAAGATGGTATTATCACTAAAATCGGATTTTTAAATTTTCCTTCGCACCCGGATTGTATTATAACAATTACCTGCTCTAAAATTGAAATAAAAAGAGTGAGTACTCACATACTCACTTCACTAAATTATATTTTACAATTTATGCTCCCAAGAAACTCCTCAATAAATCACAACGGGAGGCAGTTCTTAGCTTGGTTATCGCTTTATCTTTAATTTGTCTTACTCTTTCTCTTGTAAGATTAAATCGCTCACCAATGTCTTCCAGGCTTAAAGGATGATCAATGCCTATTCCAAAGAAAAATCGTATCACTTCTTTTTGCCTCTCTGTAAGCATACTTAATGAACGTTCAATCTCTGTATGAAGAGAAGCAGTTACTGCCAGGTTGTTATCTGTACTGGGAGCATTGTGATTGATCAATACATCAATCAACGTTCCTTCTTCTCCATCAAAAAGTGGTTGATCCATGCTTACATGCCGGGCAGCAACACCTAAAGTGGCGGCAACTTCTTCAGCATCTATATCAAGTAAAAATGCCAGTTCCTCCGGTGTAGGCTCTCTTTCATATTCCTGCTCCAACTGCGAATAAGCTTTACTGATTCTATTGGTTAATCCAACTTTATTTAGAGGTAATCTTACGATCCGAGACTGTTCTGCCAGCGCCTGCAATATGCTTTGTCTTATCCACCAAACAGCATAGGAAATGAACTTAAAACCCCTGGTCTCATCAAAACGCTGGGCTGCTTTAATTAAGCCAAGATTACCTTCATTGATCAGGTCGGGTAGTGTAAGTCCTTGATTTTGATACTGCTTTGCAACAGAAACAACAAAACGAAGGTTTGCTTTTGTTAGTCTCTCCAATGCTGCCTGATCCCCTTTTTTAATGAGAATGGCCAATTTTACCTCTTCTTCAGGACTAATAAGTTCAACTTTTCCAATTTCCTGCAAATATTTCTCTAAACTCTGGCTTTCACGATTGGTGATGGATTTAGTGATTTTGAGCTGGCGCATACTCATAAGTTCTAATTTTTAGGGTTAATGAACAATAATGGGGGTCAGTTTTGATGTGTTTACGAATTGTTAATTTACCTAACGTAATTTAAACTCATTTTAATATGTAGGGGGAAATATTTTTTTTAATACGTTACAGGATATAATACCGATTATACTAATATTTAGTCCAATGTTTTTTCCTATCGGCATTATACCATCTAAGATTTAAACGTAGTCCTTTGGACTACATATTAAATCAAGATGGTATAACCTTGATTTTGAGTTTTTTTAGAAAAAAAATGTAATAATTTGAAAATAACAAAATAAAACTTTTGTCAGGTGATTTTTTTTTCTATTATTGCACCATACAAGGAACATTTAAAAAAACAGAATGAGTAAAAAAGTGTTATACACATTGGAATATCCGGTCAGATGCTCACCGGGTATTTTGTATGAATTTTTGAGTACCCCAGCCGGATTACAGGAATGGTTTGCTGATATTGTAGATGTACGTGACGGCGTATATAGTTTTTCATGGAACGGATCTGCAGAATATGCAGACCTCGTAGATAAAGATGAAGATAAATTTATACGATTTCACTGGACGCACTCACATAAAGGTGAATATTTTGAATTCAAAATAGAAAGATCTGAAGTAACCAATCAAACGATTCTGATTGTAACTGATTTTGCAGAAAAAAAGGAGATCAAAGATCAGAGTCAATTATGGGAATATCAGGTTAAAGAACTTTTTCACCGCCTGGGCAGCTAAGATATTAATAGTGCAATTTTTTTATACCCCTCATTCAACAATG
The DNA here is from genome assembly GCA_031422055.1 of Ferruginibacter sp. Taxonomy (GTDB): domain Bacteria; phylum Bacteroidota; class Bacteroidia; order Chitinophagales; family Chitinophagaceae; genus Ferruginibacter. The sequence continues at coordinate 5,929 of JANOPU010000025.1, read as the reverse complement.
CGGGCATGTGGTTCCATTGTTGCAATTCAAATTTTAAAGCAAGTTTAATAAAATCATTTTGTTCAAGTGATTTTATCCTTTGTTCATCAGTCATCGATGGGTAAGGTAAAAAATTATGTGATTCAAAATGGTGCTCCCACTGACTTTCATTTACACCTATGAAAAAATCATTTGTCAACAATTGTTTATTTTTCATGATGTTTTTATTTACCTCTTTTACATGATTGCCAGATATGTGAAGGGTAATACTGAAAAAATTCGCCCACCAAAACATGGTCCGCACTGCAAATATATTTTCTTTATTAAAGCTCCGTGGATAATCGAACATTACATAAGGCAATTGTAAATAATTCTCTCCTTTGTATATTTTAGGTACCGATGATCTTGCTTCAACAGGCAGATTTACATTTTTATGCAGCATCAATGTTTGCATAACAGGTATAGATTCCGCAAACATTTTATATACTTTTTGAATAATAATTTGTTTAGTTAAAATCCAATCTGCATTTGTAACCAATGAAAGTTCCTTATCAGAAAGAGTTATTTTTGTGTCTGAACTCATTTTGAAAAATTAGCGATTTTTTTTCAAAAATCTTTTTTATATATCAATATGATAAAAAAATTAGACAAACTCATTCTTAAATCCTTTATAGGGCCTTTTATTGTAACATTTTTTATTGCATTCTTTGTATTAATGATGCAGATATTGTGGAAGTATATTGATGACCTTGTGGGAAAAGGACTTGATTTTATTACTATTGGCCAGTTCTTATGGTATGCCAGTGCTTCATTACTTACCCTTGCAATGCCTATAGCCATTCTGATATCTTCCATCATGACTTTTGGCAACCTGGGAGAAAGTTTCGAATTGGTTGCCATAAAATCAGCAGGTATCTCTCTTTTACGATTCATGCGGCCATTGGTTTTTGTAGCGCTTCTTCTATCAGGAATTACATTTCTGTTTGCAAATTATGTGATACCGTTTGCTACAATGAAATTTAAAACACTTTACAGCGATATTTATTATAAAAAACCTGCTTTTGATCTCAAAGAAGGTGTTTTTTTTACACATATACCAAATTATGCGATTAAAATTGGTAAAAAAGATGCCGATGGCAAAACGATCAGGAATGTATTGATTTATGAACAAAATAATACCATACAGGATAATTGCATCATTGCTGAAAAAGGCATTATGAAAATATCTGATGATAAGAATTTTCTGGAATTCAATTTAGAAAATGGTTACCGCTACCAGGAAAGAGGAAATGTTTATGATACAAGCACAGAATTCATCCGGTTAAAGTTCAAGGATTTTAAAAAACTTTTTGACCTGAGTATTTTACAAAAACAAACAACTCCTGACAGCGTATTCAAGGGGAGTTTTCAGATGCTTAGTGCCAGGCAATTAAATAAGAACATTGATTCTTTGATCGTTATTAAAGACAGGCTATCGAAACAAAAAGATATCACCCTTTTGAATTACCTCCATTATACAAATGCTTCCGATTCAAATTGGATCAATGCAAAAAAGTTGGTATTACCAGCAAAAACAGCACTCATACCCGACTCATTATCTGAAAGAGTCATGTTGAGTTCTCTCAGTATTGCAACCGAAATTAAAAATAGCATTCAGTTTGGGTCCGGAGAACTGGAATTAACAGAGAATGTAATAAAATTCCATAAAATAGAATGGCATAGAAAATTTTCCCTGTCATTGGCCTGTCTGGTATTATTTTTTATTGGTGCTCCGTTAGGCTCCATCATTAGGAAGGGAGGAATTGGTATGCCGCTGGTCATTGCAATTATTTTCTTTTTAATTTTTCACCTCTTGAATATGTTCGGAGAAAAATTTGTGAAAGAAAACATTATGACGCCCTCTACCGGAATGTGGCTTGCAATTATTGTATTGGTTCCTGTAGGTATATTCCTTACCTATAAGGCTATGCATGATTCACAACTGTTCAATAAAGAATATTATTACAGGATTTTCAATAAAATACGGCCTATGTTCCGTAAATTTAGAAAGGATACTGATAGTCATTTAAAAAACGATCCATCATGAAACCTATTCAAACTACCGGAAGAAGAAAATTCATCAAGAACGCTGCAGTAAACGCTGCCGCCATTTCTTTTGGTATATCAAGCCTGAGTTCATTTACTTCAAAATTATTACCAAAAAAAAATCGTTATGATGCCCTGGTAACTGGTTTTGATCAGAAACCGCTTCCGTACAGTTATCAAGCGCTTGAGGCTGTAATTGATGCATTGACTATGGAGATCCATTATACCAAACATGCTGCAGCATATGCTAAAAATTTAAAGGAAGCGGCAATCGCAGAACAAGTTGATACAAGTAGACCATTGGAAAATGTATTGTCCAATATTTCAAAATATTCCGTCAAATTACGTAACAATGCCGGTGGTCATTATAATCATGAAATGTTCTGGCAATCGATGCGTCCTAAATCTGCAAACAATAAACCAACAGGTACATTATTACAAGCCATAGAAAAAAAATTTACTTCCTTCAGCGGTTTTAAAGATACATTCAGCAATGCAGCTAAATCACGATTTGGCAGTGGTTGGGCATGGCTATATGTTGATGCCGATAATATGTTGAAAATTGACAGCACTGCTAATCAGGATAATCCAATGATGGACCTGCCTGCCGGACAGATAGGTATAAACGATGTAAAAGGATTCCCATTATTGGGCATTGATGTTTGGGAACACGCCTATTATTTAAAATATCAAAACAAAAGGGCAGAATATATTGAAAACTGGTGGAATGTTGTGAACTGGGATTATGTTCAACAACGCTTTGACAAAATATGATAAAAAAAATCAACTGGCTATTCCTGGTTGCCGGCACTTTAATTATGCTATATGTTATGGCCAGCACCGGAAGACCCTTACAAACAACTGCAACACCTCTTGGTATTCTTAACCTCGAGTTTGCCTATAGCAGCGAAAAAGTAAATACTGTTATAGATGCCTGGTCGCCGGGCAGATCTGATGGCAGGGATAATATTAAAATAGCCATAAAAAATACCTGGCTTGATTTTATTTTTCTTTTTTTCTATTCACTGCTCCTCTTCTATGCCTGCATGATAATTTCTGCTGCCTTTTCCGGATTTTTTCAAAAATTGGGATTAATAATGGCAATGGGTGCTTTAAATGCAGGTTTACTGGATATTGCAGAAAATGCAGGTATGCTCATCTCACTGAATGGTTTTACCAGCAACAGTATTTCAATGTTTACTGCAATATGTGCTGCAATTAAATGGTTATTTGCTTTGTCGGCATTGGCCTACATAATGTTTACGGGCCCGTTCTTTATATATAAGCAGCTAAAGAAAAAATAAACAGGGTTCTGTTAATTGACTCAGCCTTTGCATAGAAACATCTTTAAAGAAACAGAGGTAACCAAGGCAAAGGCTGATGAATTGACAAGCAATTATGATACAAAAGTAACGCTGCAATTGTTTATTGTCAAATAATAAAACAAAAATAAATGTAAAAATTTCTACTGATAAATATCAAAACTACAACAAAAATTAAAGTATATTCGTAGCCCTCATTATTAAATTACCCATCTTAAAATATTTGTAACTATGCAGGTTTGGAAAGATTACCAGGAAAAGAATAAAGAACGTTTTTTAAATGAATTACTTGATCTGTTGCGTATACCAAGTGTAAGTGCAAAAACAGAACATAAACCCGATATGATCAGTTGTGCAGAGGCAGTGAAACTACGTTTACTGGAAGCCGGAGCTGATAAAGTTGAAATATACCCAACGGAAGGGCATCCGATCGTTTATGGCGAAAAGATCATTGATGTTTCCAAACCTACTGTTTTGGTATATGGACATTATGATGTACAACCTGCCGAACCATTGGAATTGTGGAACAGCGGCCCCTTTGAGCCGGTTATTAAGGATGGCAAAATATTTGCCCGGGGAAGTTGTGATGATAAAGGTCAGATGTATATGCATGTAAAAGCACTGGAAACACTTGTAAAAACCAATACGTTACAACACAATATTAAATTTTGTATAGAGGGAGAAGAAGAAGTTGGTTCCCCAAATCTTGGAAAATTTGTAACTGCTAACAAAGCACTGTTAAAAGCAGATTGTGTATTAATAAGTGATAGTGCTATGATAAGCCTGGATACACCCAGCCTTGATATTGGCTTACGCGGTTTAAGTTATATTGAAGTAGAAGTAACGGGGCCTAACAGAGACCTTCACAGTGGCGTTTATGGTGGTGCTGTAGCAAATCCAATTACCATACTGGCAAAAATGATTGCATCGCTTCATGATGAAAATAACCACATTACCATTCCCGGATTTTATAAAGATGTTGTGATTTCTTCAAAAAAAGAAAGGGCAATGATGGCAAAAGCACCTTTCGACAAAGAAGAATATAAAACAGACCTTGGCGTGAAAAGACTATGGGGTGAAAAAGGATATACAACAAATGAAAGAACAGGTATCAGGCCAACAATTGAAATAAACGGCATTTGGGGCGGTTATACAGGAGAAGGAGCTAAAACAGTTTTACCTTCAAAAGCATTTGCTAAAATTTCAGCCAGACTGGTTCCCAATCAAACATCAGAAAAAATAACTGAGTTACTGATCAATCATTTGCAAAAAATTGCACCAGATTATGTAACTGTAAAAGCAACATTGCATCATGGTGGTGAGCCATATCTGACCCCGATAAACAGCACGGCATATCAGGCTGCAGCCAAAGCTATGGAAGCTACTTTTGGAAAAGAACCTATTCCAGTGCGTGGTGGTGGCAGTATTCCAATCTGCTCTTTGTTTGAAAAGGAGCTTGGGACAAAAGTTGTGTTGATGGGATTTGGACTCGATAGTGACAACCTTCACAGCCCTAATGAGAAATTTGATTTAGCTAACTTTTATAAAGGCATTGAAACCATCCCTTATTTTCACAAATATTTTTCGGAGATGAGTTAAGAGAAAAGATAGAAACCAAATAGTGAAAATTGTATAAGAAATGATATGAATTCTTATTTTGTAAGCAACCTGATTTACTCAGGGTATCTTCTCCCCTATGGATGTAAACTGCTAACACCGTTTTGGCTATTCCTATCAAATACCTGAAAATCGAAAGGATCAACAAATCCATCTCCGTTGAAATCTGAAGCAACATACACTCCGTTAACACCATTCTGACTATCCGTATCAAAATTTGCAAAATCAAACGGATCAATGAATTCGTCCTGATTCAGATCTCCCGTAAAAAATGCCCAAACACCTGGTTCAACCTGCACCTGGTTAGATAAAAAAGCTTTATTGGCAGCCATTGAAAAATCGTACAATGGAGTTGATGATGAAAATATAATAGCATTGGCACTCCAGGTTTGTATCGTATTCCTGTGACGTATGCTTATAAAATATGATCCCGCAGGCTGTAAAAAGCTGATTGAAATTGTACCGTTGGTTAACAATACTGCTTTCATAGAATCAATCAATACAAATGTTGTTGGGTGATGTAATGCAACAATAATTGTATCTGTTTCAGTTGCCAGTGACAAGGGGACTTGTTCGTTATTTAATACAGGTTGCATGAAACCCCCAATTGTATAATAACCCTGCAGGAATAGTTTCAGATCTACTAAAATAGTTGCGCTATTGATCAGCAATGTATAAGTAATACTTGTTCCCGTACAACCATTTCCGTCAGTTATATTTACAGTAATCGGGAAGCTGCCCGTTTGAGTAGGCGTTCCACTCAATACTCCGGCAGTTGACAATGTTAACCCGGTTGGTAATGTTCCTGTATTTATAGTAAAGGTTGCGCCACCCACTGCTCCGGTTTGTGTAAAGGTCTGGCTGAATGCCGTGCCTGCTGTGCCCGTTGTTGTTAAAGGATTCGTAACAGTAATTGTTTGACAACC
>JANOPU010000024.1:0-8514 GCA_031422055.1 Ferruginibacter sp. | reverse complement strand
CAATTATACCATCTTGATTTACTAAGTAGTCCAAAGGACTATGTGAAAATCTTAGATGGTATTATACCGACCTAAAGTTGCTTTGGACTAAATACTGTTTATATTCGGTATTAATTGCGGTTTCTTATAAACCCTTTTACAATATTATACTGTGCCATACAATAAGTTAACATCACAATCGCTGAAGCTAAAGGAAAAGGTTTGTAAAATTTATTCAATGCAAGCAGGGAATCTGACAGTACAAAAAAAATGGTTCCGGCAATGATCAGGTAACGGTTAAATTTACTGATGCTGTATGAAATACAAAGGCTGTAATATAACATAGCACTTATCACACAGGCATAAAGGAAGACTGGAATTTTTAAACCCTTCAACCCCGGCAGTAATAAGTAAAATAAAAATGCGGCATATGCTGTAATAATGAGGACAAGGTATGGATGATCCTTGATCAAAGATCTGCGGGATATACTTAACTGCCTGAACCAAATGATATAAAAAATATGTGTAACCAGAAAATAGGATAATCCTAATATAAAAAATACAGGATCCCGATCTTCAAATAATAAAAAAACATCCCCTAAAAATGAAAAAAATAATGCACCGATAATTTTTTTTCTTCCGGATGTTTTTGCTGTTAATAATAAAGTGCTTAATATTAAAAGCGGCATCAATAAAGGTTTCAATATAAAGTGAACTACACTAAGGTTTAAACATAATCCTATTATATCGAGCATTGCTATTGTCCAAAAAAGAAAAAAAATATATTTCTTAAGAAACAAGATCATAATAGCTAAGATTAATTCTTTTCTACATAAGTCTTTGCTTTAAAATATTGACGTAAGGAATCTTTTATAAGCATGGTATCTGAAAGCGGGCGGGTAAAAGGCATGATAATTTTATAGCCTGCTGAATCTTTTTTAATAATGACTACTTTATGACCGAAACTGGTTATCCTGGCAAAAGCTTTATCAGCTGACTCTTTTGTAAAATGTTCATTAATAACTATTTTTAAATTATTAACTGCAGGAACAGATTCAGGAACGTTTTTTTTCAATGTATCATTCATGACCGGCAAAGGTAAAACTACAGTGTCTTTTGTAACATCAATTGTATCTGATACCGTTTTATTAACAGGTACAACCAGGCTTTCTTTATTGTCATTTTTTAAAAAGTAGTAAATTGTTGCGGTGGTAGCAGCGATAATAAAAAATAATGCTACCCATATCCACCACTTTTTACCTGAAGATTCTCGTGGTTGAGTTGAAAAACTGATTTCTTCTTTATTTTTTTCTTTAAGTATTGCCGGTGCGGATTCCAGTTTTGCATTGATGGAATGTCCCTGGGAAAATTCGATATTACCTTCTTGTGTTTTTTGTAAAATACCCAAACCTTCTATCGGGAAAGGTTTTCCGATGTTAAGAAATTGCTTTGCAAGTAAGGTATAAGATTCCAGATCAGAAGTTGCCAGTGACTTTATTTTACGTGTTTGAGAAACAATGAAGGAAATCAATTCATCATCCTGAAGGGCTTTTTTGTTATACTCAAAGCTGATTGCATTTAAAGGCATTACAGAATCCTTGTCATTTTCAAAAGGTATAGCCACATCAGGAGATAAAATGAAAGTACCAATATCCTGAAGTGTTACATTTTTTGTGTTGTAAAGCTGCTGAACGATGAGTTGTTCTATTTTCATTGATATTATTTAATATGAACAATACTACAAGATATTAACAAAATATCAAATCAATAAAGTCATTTGCATTAATTTTACATATGTATTTGCAAAAAGAAATAGATTTTATGAACCACTGGGAGAAGGTAAGGGACAAAGAAGCCCTTTTTCTGAGTAAACTTGTAAGAGGTTTACCGGTTGCTTTGATATTCGGATTGCCTATCATTCTTTCTTTGATTGCAGTTTATTTATTATCTCCGGAATGGTATACAAAAATATCAAATGCTGCATCAGGTGTTTTAGGAACACTTATTTTTGCTATCATTATTACTATCTTGTTTTTTTCCTATTTTCGAATGCATTTTAAATGGGAAATGAATGAACAGCTTTACCTGGAACTAAAAAGCAGGCAAAATAAACCGAAGTCAACTTAACAAACGTATTTTAAAAACAAAAAATATACATGAAAAATTGGTTATTACTTTTTACAGGCTTTATGTTAGTGATAAGTTCCTGTTCAAAATCGGATGAGAATAAATGCATTTATTCCAATTCACCTTTAACAGCAACTGCGGCAGAAATAACATATCTGCAAAATTATGTTACTGCCAATGCGCTAACGGCTACACAACATTCAAGCGGCATATTCTATACAATAGAAAATCCAGGAGTTGGTGCTACTGCAAATGTATGCTCAAATATAACCGTAACTTATACAGGCAATTTATTATCCACCGGATTTATGTTTGATTCAAATACCAGTGCAGCCGGTGTTAGTTTTATATTAGGCCAATTGATCATTGGCTGGCAAAAGGGAATTCCGCTTATCCAAAACGGTGGAAGGATCATTCTTTACATTCCTCCATCCTTAGGTTATGGTTCCACTGCCAGAAATGATTCTAACGGGAATGTAATTATCCCGGCAAATTCATATTTAAAGTTTATAATCAATTTAATGATTGTTCAATAACCGTTTTATTTTATTTAATTTAGGCTTTGATTATTTTATCAAAGCCTTTTTTAATCTATTTATGTGAGCCACGAAGCAATTTCAGTATTTGATATGTTTAAGATCGGCATTGGCCCCAGTAGCAGCCATACGCTTGGCCCCTGGCGTGCTGCACAACAGTTTACCGATTCCTTAAAAAAGGCAGATAAGCTTGATCAGGTTATAAGACTTGAAGTGCTGTTGTATGGATCACTTGCCAAAACAGGCATTGGCCATGGCACAGATATAGCCATACAACTTGGATTGAGTGGTGATGACCCTGTTACTTTTGATGTAAATAGTATTAATGCCAAGATCAATGATATAAAATTGATGAAAAAATTGTTACTTGGAGCCAGGCATGAAATTGACTTTGATCCTACAGAAGATATAGAATTTTTATTTTCAGAATCATTGCCTTTTCATCCAAATGCATTGACATTTCTGGTTGAATTGAAAAACGGGGAAACCCTTGCTGAAACCTATTATTCAATAGGAGGTGGCTTTGTAGAAAAAGAAGGAGAGCAGTTTTTAAATGATGCTGCAGCAATTGAACTGCCTTTTCCTGTAAATACAGCTGATGACCTGCTGCATTGGTGCAGAAAAACAGGTATGAGTATCAGTGAGATCGTCATGGAAAATGAAATTACCTGGCGAAGTGAAACAGATGTAAAAAAAATGATCCTGAATATATGGCGTGTAATGGGTGAATGTATCTACCGTGGTTGTGCCACTGAAGGTATTTTACCAGGAGGGTTGCAGGTTAAAAGAAGGGCTTTTGCATTAAATAAAAAATTACTAAAAGATAAAAATTATAATGATTATAAAAGTTGGCTTGCAGCCATCCGTGAAAATGGAAAACAATTTAATTATATATTGGATTGGGTAAGTTGTTTTGCTTTGGCTGTTAATGAGGAAAATGCTTCTTTTGGAAGAGTAGTAACAGCTCCAACAAATGGGGCAGCAGGAGTTATCCCTGCCGTTTTACAGTATTTTATTTTGTTTTGTGATGGGGATTCTGATGAAAAAATCATACACTTCTTATTAACGGCGTCAGAGATTGGAAGTATTTTTAAAAAGGGAGCTACCATTTCTGCAGCAATGGGTGGTTGCCAGGCAGAAATTGGAGTAAGCAGTGCAATGGCAGCTGCAGCACTTACCGAAAGTCTGGGCGGCACACAAAGACAAGCTATGATGGCCGCAGAAATTGCAATGGAACATCATTTGGGCATGACTTGCGATCCGATAGGAGGATTGGTTCAGATACCTTGTATTGAAAGAAATACAATGGGTGCCATTAAAGCTATAACGGCCTGCCAACTTGCACTCCAAAGCACACCTGATTTTGCCAAAGTAAGCCTCGACAGCGTAATTAAAACAATGTGGGATACTGCACTTGATATGAACAGTAAATACAAAGAAACTGCCGATGGGGGTTTGGCGGTAAATGTACCGCTGAGTTTGAGCGAATGCTAGCTTACTAGCCTAAAAAGATCCACATTAAAATGACTGTCAGTTTAATTATGTCAATTTTTGAAGAGATCTTTTGATCGTGAAATGCTTTGTGAATAGACATGTTAGGGAATGTCATGGTTTTTGGATATTTGGTTAAAATCTAAACGTAACTTTTATGAGATTTAGTATGTGAGGTTTGCTCATATCCCATATTTTCTTTTAATATCCCTGTCTGTTTCCCTTTCTTTTATACTGTCTCTTTTGTCGTAAATCTTCTTTCCTTTGCCCAATCCAATTTCAACTTTTGCAAAACCTTTTTCGCTGATGAATATTTTCAATGGAATGATGCTATATCCTTTTTCCTTGATCTTTGATTCCAGTTTACGCAATTCTCTTTTTGTAAGTAATAATTTCCGTTCCTGTAATGGCTCATGATTGGTATATGTACCAAAAGCATATTCGGAGATGTGAAGGCTTTTTACATACAATTCGCCCTTGTTAAAAATGCAATAACTATCATTAAAACTAGCCTTACCGGCACGCAAAGATTTTATTTCAGTTCCTTGTAAAACAATTCCGGCTGTGTAAGTAGATTCAAAAGAATATTCATAATATGCTTTCCGGTTATTGAGTTCCAAACTGTGGTTTTATGTAATGTTTATAAAGTTTCTATGAAGCAGATGTTACAATATAATTCTGATTGTACGGGTATTTAATATCATGTTTTACCTATCGGCATTTTATTATCTATGAATTAAACATAGTCCTTTAATCTACTTACTGAATCAAGATGGGTTAATTCTTAAATAACTCAAGCAATTTACTGATCTTCTCTTTTAGATCTTTCCGGTGAACGATGAAGTCCAGAAATCCATGTTCCAATAAAAATTCACTGCGTTGAAATCCGGGAGGCAGATCTTTCTTTATGGTTTCTTTTATTACTCTCGGGCCAGCAAAGCCGATCAGTGCATCAGGTTCACCACATATAATATCTCCCAACATAGCAAAAGACGCAGTGGTACCACCAAAAGTAGGATCTGTACAAAGAGATATGTAAGGAATTTTTGCTTCGCTGAGTTGAGTTAATTTTCCTGAAGTTTTTGCCAATTGCATCAAAGCAAAAGCACTTTCCATCATTCGGGCACCACCGCTTTTATTGATGATCATAAAAGGAATATGATGTTTGATACAATAATCACAGGCCCGGCTAATTTTTTCACCCATCACACTACCGAGGCTTCCTCCGATAAATTCAAAATCCATGCAGGCAACTACCAGATCATTATTATTTATTTGCCCATGCGCAACAGTAATAGAATCATGAATATCCATTTTTGCGTAAGTATCATCCAGCCTTTGGGAGTATGGTTTAAGGTCTACAAAATTCAGATAGTCTTTCGATCTTATATTTGCGAAAAGTTCTGTGAATTTGTTATCGTCAAATAATATCTCGAAATATTCTTCACTACCAATTCGATGGTGAAAATCACATTTAGGGCAAACAAATTTATTTTCTGCAAGTTCAGAAATGGTACAGGTATATTTACAACTTTGGCATTTTGACCACAATCCTTCAGGGGCATCTTTTTTATCCTTAGTAGATGTTAAGATCCCTTTTTTGATCCGTTTGAACCAACTTGCTTTCGCTTGCTCCGAAGTACCCTCTTCTCCGGTAAGGTTGGCATCAAAATCTTCTTCTTGTCTCATGTTGTCATATTGAGCTAGTAGCTAGTGGGGAATGGCTAGTAGGAAATTCTACGATTCCACCCACTATTCAACCAGCGTGAATTGGATCCGGCAAGCCAGAAACATCTTGCCTTTGTCTATTAATTCAGTATAGTTAGCAGAATGATCATCAGTCAGGGAATTCCCCCTCTAGCCGAACCCCACTAACTACTCGTTATGCTATTGTAATACTCTTATCCAAATATACATCCTGAATCGTATTCAGTAATTCAATCCCATCTTTTAATGGTTTTTGAAATGCTTTACGGCCACTGATCAACCCCATACCGCCGGCACGCTTATTTATAACTGCTGTAGTAACTGCCTCTGCCATATCAGTTGCGCCCTTACTTTCACCTCCGCTATTAATTAAACCAACCCTTCCCATATAACAATTGGCAACCTGATACCTGTTCAGATCAATCGGGTGTTCAGATGTAAGTTTATCATAAACCAAAGGAGATGTTTTGCCATGCTTGGTAGCGAGGTAACCGCCATTGTTGGTTGCTAATTTTTGTTTGATGATATCTGCCTGTATCGTTACACCAAGGTGATTTGCCTGACCGGTAAAATCTGCTGCAGAACTATAATCTACCCCCTCAACTTTAAACGCATTATTACGAACATAGCACCAAAGAACAGTAGCCATTCCCAATTCGTGTGCCATTTCAAATGCTGTTGCTACTTCATTCAATTGTCGGGCACTTTCAGGGCTTCCCCAGTAAACTGTTGCACCAACAGATGTAGCTCCCATGTTCCAGGCAGCTTTTACCTGGCCAAACATAACCTGATCGAATTTATTTGGATAACTTAAAAATTCATTGTGATTCAGTTTTACCATCATAGGTATCCTGTGTGCATATTTCCTGCTGATGATTCCCAATACACCAAAAGTGGAACATACGGCATTACAACCTGCCTCAATAGCAAGTTTTACAATACTTTCAGGATCAAAAAAAGTTGGATTTGGAGCAAAAGAAGCTCCGGCACTGTGTTCAATACCCTGATCAACAGGTAGTATGGAAACATAACCTGTTCCACCAAGACGGCCTTGATCCAGCATTGATTGCAAATTTTTGAGTGTCTGGTTACTACGGTTACTGTTGATCCAACTATCTTCTACATGTGTTGGTGATGGTAAATGTATCTGGTCTTTTGTAATTGTTTTGCACTGATGGTTTAATAAACTGTCGGCATCTTTGCCTAATAATTCAATAATTTTATTTGCAGCCATATATCTTGGTTTTTTACAAAAGTAAGGAAAGTGAGTTTTATGAGGTACAATTTTAGGATTTATGATGTATGATGTATGATTTTAACCCGGATTTTGCAGTTGAAATAGTAATGAGAGGAAAAAAGGCAATAAAGACAGGTATTCGGGCAGATTTTTTGGACGAAATCATAGTGAACTATGGAGAGATCAAAAAATCAAGCAAATGCCTGTGTTTGAAGCATTTTTTTCTCGTAATAGATTTCAACTGCAAAATCCGGGTTTAAGATTTATTTTATGTCAGACACTGTTTCAATCATTAATAATTCATCCTTTAATCATATGTTCTGTCGTAACCGGGTAAAATAATCCGGTGCCTGTAACAACCTGCTTCCATACCAGCTAAACATTTCACCGTCTACCAGCATAATTTTTATTCCGGGTAATTCCTTCTGAAGTTCATCTATATCTTTTTGTTTAAAAGGGTAGGGTTCTGATGAAAGAAAGACAAGATCAAAACCTGACTGTCCGCTAATTAGATTCATAGTACTTAATTGCGAAATGGTAATTTCCGGGTATCTTGTTTGATTAATAAAAACATTTTTTAATCCGGCTGTTTCTAGCATATTGCTGATAAATGTGTCTCCGCCAATAGTCATGTACGGGTTTTTCCAAATTAAGTAAACTGCTGATTTTCTTTTATTTGTAGTTGCTGTTTGAAAAACTAAATCAAATTTAATTTTAATAGCAGCCACAAGTTCTGATGCAGCATTTTTCTTACCTGTAAGTAACCCAATATCATTGATCATGCCGTATGCATCCGTTATATTATTTACATCTGTAACCCAAACCGGAAATTTTTCAGCTAGTTTTTCAACCTGTCCTTTAACATTTTCTTCCTTATTGGCAATGATAAGATCCGGGTTAAAGGATATTATTTTTTCAAGATCCAGATTTTTAGTCCCACCGATCCTGGGTTTAATTTTAAACCAATGCTGTGGATGAACGCAAAATTTTGTAATGGCGATGGTTTCTTCCTCCAACCCAAGATAATGAAGCAACTCAGTTTGTGAGGGAACCAATGAAATGATACGTGTGGGTAAATAAGATAACTGAACTGGTGATGATAATATCATTTCATAAAAGTAAGAAAACCCTAAAAGAAAAAAGCCCCCACAGTAATTCGATATCGAAAATAACTGTGGAAGCCAATTTTTTAACCAATAGTAAACTCATTGGTTTTTCAGGATTGGTTTACAATGTTAGTAAAATAATTTTATCCTGGTTTCAGTACGCCGGGTCTTTCGCCATCATCGCTGTGGTTTGCAGCTTAGGCATTGGGATATTGGATATTCGTTGTTGGTTTGATGCTATCATCGCTTTTTACAGCATAAGCAGGATATTGTCCGCCCGGCTGAAGCCATTCGGACTGGGTTTTGGTTTTTGCCATCATCGCTTTTTAAA
>JANOPU010000023.1:0-7585 GCA_031422055.1 Ferruginibacter sp. | reverse complement strand
CTGCTTTTGGTTGTGGATGTATGGTATTTAAAGCGATGGTTGTATCATGAATACATTGTGCACCACTGGTTACCTGAAGCTGTACATTATACGGACCCATTGCAATATATTGGTGCACAGGATTTTTTGCTGTTGATGTATTAGATAAACCACTAACCGGATCGCCGAAATTCCATAAATATGTAAACGAATTTTCTGTGCCGTTAGCAATGGATGACAGATTATTGAACTGTATTACAGCATTTGGTAAACAAGTAGTATCTGTAAAACTGAACATTGTTTTTGGTTCAGGCGATACCACTACAGCCAGTTGTTTAACAAGGCTAATACATCCGTCTACGGTAGTTACAAACAATTTTACCTGGTAAGTTCCGGCATTTGCAAATGTATGGGTGAATGGAGTTGCATTATTCCTTATTACCGGAAGGCTTCCGTCAGCAAAATCCCATGTTCTGGTAGCAATATTGCCTACAGTTGAAAAAGAAGAATCTGAAAACAATAATGTCTTTTTTTCACAGGCAGGATTACCAAAACCAAAATTGGCAACCGGTGCAACAAGTACGCGTACCTGTTGGATTGCCGAATCTATACAGCCAAAATTTGATGTATAAGTATACTTAATGTTATAAACACCGGGGCCTACTGATACCGGATCAAACATGCCAGTTGTTGATATACCCGGACCGGAAAATACAAATGTTCCCGGCACAGCCCCTATTTCACTTGCCTGAGTGATCTGGTATGCTGCAATATTTAAACAGGTATTCGGTATAGTATTGAACTGAACTTTAGGCGCAGCATTTACAACAATGGTTTGAAGCCTGTCATTCACACAAACACCTCCTGAATAAGCACGGAAACGAATGGTGAAATTTTTAGTAAGCGGGTTTTGGAAGTTCGGATATAAATGACTGTATACAGCTCCGCTGGATGGTATATTGTCGGTTTCAAAAACTGCCGGTTGCCCCACATTGTCCCAATATATTTCCACTTTGGTAATTACACCAGGGAATACTGTTGAGGTATTGGTGATCCTTACAGAATCATTTGCACACAATGATGCAGCATTATTAACTGTAAAATTAGAAACAGGGAAACTACCGCTTACATACAATAAATGCGTAATGGTATCCCTGCACCCCAGAGCACTGGTAACAATTAGAAACGATGTATACGTTCCCGTGGCTGTATAACTATGTGTTGGATCTTGTAATGTTGATGTATTTGGATTGGCTGGAGTTGAAAGTGCATCACCAAAATTCCATTGCCAGTTAGTGATACTTCCTGATGCAATACTGGTCGTATCTAAAAATTGAGCATACGTATCATTCAAACATACTTCGGGTACAATATAACCTGCCCGAGGACGTGAATTAATGGTTACGGGTTTGCTGAAAATAGTACTAACACAGCCTTTATTGGTTGTAACCGTTAGTGTTACATTGTAAACACCGGAAGCTGCAAATGTGTGTACCGGGTTTTGCAATGTTGATGTATTGGCGGCACCGCTGGAAGGATCATTGAAATTCCATGCCCATCCGGAAAGAACGCCTGCGTTAGCAACGGATGCATCTGTGAAACTGATCGTTCTGGTTTCACAGGAAGGTGCGCTGTAGTTATAATTTCCAGTGGGTAATGGGTTTACAATAATAGTTTTTTGTATCGTATCACTGTTACAACTATTTACTGTTTTGACCCAGTGTTTTATTGTTTTTGTTCCGGATGTTGTATAAATATGGGAAGGATTTTGAAGAATTGAAACAGGTGAAGCATCTCCAAAATCCCAATAATAATTAGTTATGGCTGCTCCACTGCCGGTGCTGGTACTGGTAAACACTGTTGGGTCGTTGAGGCAATTTTCTGCATTTACAGTAAATGAACTGAGTGCCTGCGAATAAATATCGGAAATACTTATTACAGAATCTTTAATACATCCATCAGAACTGGTAGCCGTAAGCGTTATATTATATGTTCCGATAGCAGTATACAAATGAGTAGGATTCGTTAATGAGGATGTATTGGCAGCGCCACTGGCCGGATCACCGAAATTCCAGGTATAACTTAGTGTACTGGCATTGGCAACTGTACTTGTGTTTGTAAATGCCACAGACTGGAATGGCAGACAAGCCTGCAAGTGAGTGAATTTGGGAACCGGCAAAGGATTGATTGTAATTGTCCTGATTAAAATACTACTAACACAACCTTTATCAGTGGTAACTTTTAAAGTAACTGTTTTAATACCGGCAACTGCATATTGATGCGTAAACGGTGAATTATTATTTAAGGCCAACAATGTTCCGTCGCCAAGATCCCAGTTCCATAAAACAATATTACCCGCATTGGCTGCAGATGCATCTGTAAAAGTAATATTTCTGGTCGCACAATAAGGGGCATTGGTTGTAAAATTTGGTGTTGGCAACGGATTGATAATAATGGTACGAACCGAAGTATCACTAAAACAGCCTTTATCAGTTATTATCCAATGTCTGATCGTTTTAGTTCCGGCCGTTAAGTAAGTGTGTGTTGTGTTTTGTCCGGTACCGGTAGTTGCATCACCAAAATCCCAATACCAGTTTGTAATAATGCTTCCGCTGCCAATACTTGTACTGGCAAAAGATGAAATATTATTCAGACAATATTCAGGATTCACATTAAAAGTAGCTAATGCTCTTGGATATACTGTTGTTAAGATCCTGGTAGTATCTTTTACACAACCGGCAGCAGATGTTGTTGTTAGTTTTACATTGAATGGCCCTGCATTATTATAATAATGAGCCGGGTTTTTAATGGTTGAAGTATTATTCACTCCGCTTGGAGGATCACCGAAATTCCAAAGACTGGTTAATCCTGCAGCAGTTCCATCGGCTATTGTGCTTATATTAATAAATCGGGCTGAATCATAAGGAAGACAAACTACTGCCGGCATTGTAAAGTTTGAAACGGGAATCGGGTTAACATATAAAGCCTGCGTTTTTACAAGGCTTTGGCAACCACTGTTTGTTTCAACAAATAACGTGATGGTATTGTTACCCCATGGCACGTAGGTATGAGTGTGATTGTTACCGTTCAGTAAGGTATCCTTTATCCCATCCCCATAATCCCAATACCATTTTACAAGTGTACCTGGTGCGGATGCATTAGAAAGATTGGTAAAAGTAACCGGAAGCCCGTCGCACACCGGAGATGACAAACTGAAATTTGCCGTTGGCACATTCGTTACCGTTACCTGGTACACAGCCGTATCACTGAAACAGCCAACATTACTGATCATGGCAAATTTTACTGTGTATGTTCCTGGGGTAGTATATTTATGTTTTGGATTTCTTACAGAATCTAAAAAACCATCCCCGAAATTCCAGTACCATTTATACGAAAAAGTACCGGCAGCATAATTTGTAATATCATTGAACCGTACCGTATCTGTAACACAACCGTTGTTTTGCCAGTTGAAATTTGCCACCGGAGGATCATACACAGCCAGATCGAAATCCCTTTCAAAACTATTACCACACCCTTCTGAAGTAGTTGTTCCTGCAGTAATAGTTACAGGATATACACCTGCAGGTGTATACATAGAAGTTGTTGGCAACTTGTACCTCCATACCTGACGTGTACCAATGAAATATGTTGCATCCAGTATTAACAAAGGGTTAGGTGTAGTTACGTTCGGTAGTGGAGCAGATAATGGGAACCCATTAAAATTCCAAAACAGTGAACTTGGTTGAAACGGAAAAGTTACACTATAATAAAATGGTGTTCCTGTACAGGCCACAGGGTCAATGGAAATACTGAAAGGATTGATCGGTGTAAGAAAATTATACAGGTCACGGATATTCGTACCCGCATTGTAGCCATAAGATTCTGCATTTCCAAACCCATAAGCAACGGCATTGAAACCTGAATCAGATTGAATGGTGCGAAAACCTACCGGAACAGATTGAGTAAGATAAGAATAGCCCGGATCCTGAGGATGTACTATGAATAATGCAGGATTTACAGCCACTCCGTCTAATGTAAATGAACTGATGGCAGTACCAGTATTCGGTATGACCACATTGATATAATGTTGTGTAATATTAAAATTGCCCGTAGCATTCCATATCACTTTTGCAATATTCTGTTCAACCGGACTTAAATAAATAACTTCCGGGTCTCCGGGTGTACCATTACCGCAATTTCCCTGGGAAGTAATGTATTGCGCAACAATGATCGGTAAATTTGATTCGATCTTTAATTGGGCATTGGTTGCAGGAATTTCATAATAAAAATTATTTATCAGGGGATAGGCTATAGGAAGTCCATTTACTGTAACTATAGTTGCAGGATCAGCCACACAAACCCTGTAGATATTAAATGTCATATTACCGCCGGTATGGGCAGTGAGATATTTTTTCCCCCAGGCAGTTTTAGGAAATGCCTGGACCATATAATTATCAGATGACGGATTATTCGTTGTACACGTTATATGGATACGGCCGCTGCCGGAAAAAACACCAATTCTTTTGCAACTTCCTGTTGCACTGGCAATACTTCTTATTCTGGAACCGGTCAGATCAACACCTGTAAATGCCACACCTCCTCCTCCTCCGCCGCCGGTTAATTGGCCCATGATATTATAAATCTGCCCCTGGGTTAAGGTTACATTAAACGGAACACCTGCTGCATGATTAATAGTAGCAGCACTTGGTGTAATTTCAACGGTTGTGGTACCTGTATCACATGCCACTACATAAAACCAGCAATTGGAGTTACTGCTATTGGAATTATTTTTATAATTGATAGAGTAATATTCTTTACCTAAGGTGTTTGTTGGAAATAAAATGGAGGCTCCGGATACATTTTGATCATAAATATGAGCATAAGCAACAATTGGTTTATCACTTACAACATGGATCCCTTTATTTTCTGGTGCAATAGATTCCGCTCTAAGAGAAGCATCCTGAGCACCGGTTTTGGGTATTGGTGCAGAAGTTAGAATGGTTGGCAATGCCCCACTCGTTAAAGTTTGCGAATATCCTGTACCAGGAACGCTGATATTTATAGTAGTAACCTGATCTGTGGCGAAATACAAAACCATAACTTGTGAACCACCAGTTGCCCCGGTTAACATCTGCTGATGATACCCATACCCCACCCAGAAATCCTTTCCTTTATTGGAAAAATCCTGAGAAGTTGCAGTAAAAGTGGTGAAAATTGTAACTAATAACAGTAAATATTTCCTCATCTGAAATGATGTATAAATTAATTATAAAAAATAGTTCTTTCGTAGGGATTCAGAGTATGTAGGAAGACGAAATGCAGCCCGTAAATTACTGAAGAAAATCCACAATTTATTAACCCGTCGAAGTTTTATTAGCAGAAGAATTAAATCTGCCTGTTTTGAAGCGTTTTTTCAATAAAATAAGAGCCACATAGAAATGCAGCTCTTGTTAAGAATCTTACGATTCTGTAACCCCCAAAGAAAACATCTTTATAAAAGTTCCGGTGTCTTACACTTTACTCCCGGATTTGTTATTTTTTGATTCAGGTTTAGCAAGCTTTATCAGGTTGTTTAATTTTTTTATTCCCCTTTTTCTTGCTATTCTATTGTAGATAAACCAACTTACATATGTCTATTTATCTTCTCATTTTACCCGTATTCTTTTCCACTTTTACCGGTATCAGCGCCCAATATGAAGGCATTGGTTGAAAACTTTTCCCCATCCACAATGAGGTATACTTTCCTACAAGTTGTTTCAAATGAGCTATTAGTTGACCATTTGATTGATAATCTGACCTACTTTTCATATCCATTGAGTTTGGTGATAATGATTTAAACCTGTTACGGATTATTTTTGAACCCTGGTAACCCGGGTTCTCAATAACAGGTTGATCAATATGTATTTTACTCTATTCATTACCGATTCTATTTACTAATAGTAAACATTTTTTAATCTTGCAATGAATATTGGAAATGATTTGATTTTTAAAAAGAAGCTGTCTTTTTAAATTCAGACAGCTTCTTATTTTGTCAGGCAATTAATAAGTTAAAACGGTCTTTATAGCCTGCAGACCGCTTGTGATTGAGAAGTATAATGGCTTGTTTGAATACAAAGTTTGTTTTTTATTCTTGTTTGATGTGACTTTACGTAGTATTAAACCCTGTTACTTTTTTTGATTCAGATCAAATTCAAAATCAATCAACACCGGCTGTTATTGCAATAATTATTTAGATGATTTTACTACATTACTTGCAGTAGCTGTGTAATTGGTTCCAACAGATAAAACCCTGTAGTAAATATGTCCTGCCTTCATTTTGGTAAGATTTTGCTTAAACGCAAAGCTGTTGTTGGTTTGTTTTGGATCAGCACCCATAACGATACCTATAGTAGAAAAATTCTTACCATCTTTACTAGATTGTACTTCACATATGTTAGAAGAAATGTCTGCCGCTACATTCCAATTAATTACAATATTATTATTATCAACTTTAGCTATTAAGTTAGTTATAGCATCACTACCGGGCTGAACTGTTTGAGAAAAAGCATTTGAAAACGTAACTGATAAAAGGAGAACTATGATAATGTTACGTAAATAAGTAAAGTTTGTTTTCATTTCCTTGGTTTGTGGTTGAGGTGTTTTTTTTGAAACTTAGCGTATCGGGGTAAACCGTCATCCTTATTTCTAACACAAACATAATACGCATTTCTGAGACCTCATAGCTTTTCCGCCGTAATTTTACCATATTTCGAGGTTTTATACCTAATTCACTCCACAAGTAAAATTATGTAATCATTAAGACCTTGGTATTAGAAAATATCTAATGATAATGATATAGTTTTTGACATTATTATCAATTAGACTAAAGAGACAATAAAATTCACAAATTAGTGATGCAGTAGTATATACATTCGAACTGTATGGTAAATTCCACACTTATTTGTAAAACATAATTAAACTATTTCTTCAAATAATTGATTTTTACCATTTTATAACTATTGCACTAAATAAATATCACCATGTATCGAAGCTAGTATTAAACTGAATTGTTTGTCTAACCGGCATTAGTGTTCGGAAGTTCGTTTAACTTATATGTTCTTTTTTGCTTGTCCCCCGAAAGGATCGGGGTGTGCCACAAAAAATAGAACCAAAAAAAGACCCTCCGATATTCATCGGAGCAGGCCCGAAATCCCCGCCTGACTGAAGTCATTCGGGCAGGGATATACAGCTTCCCTATATCATTTCATTCATCGGGACGGGCCGATTTCGGGAAGGAGCTATGTGGTACAGTTATTCAAAGTAGGCTCATCAGTAGTAATACTACTCTTAAGGACGAAGTTCCTGCATTTCGTGGGGATTAATTGAACAAAAGCATTGTTTATGAAATATTTTATAGTCTGTAAGAAGTATCAGATATACATATTTTAATAGAATAGCCACATAGATTTTAATCTGCTTTGCACCCTTTGCCCCAGCGGGGCAACCTGATAAATTAAAAGTCATGGGTGATACGTACACACAATTGTATATTCAACTTGTTTTTGCCGTAAAGGGTAGGAATAATTTCATTCAATTTGCCTGGGAAGAAGAACTTTATAAATATATA
>JANOPU010000022.1:0-1680 GCA_031422055.1 Ferruginibacter sp. | reverse complement strand
TGGAATAACTCCAATGAAGAAATGTTATTGGTGATTTTTACCAGAGGTATTTCAAAATCTATTGATTCGTGAGCGATTTGCATCAATTTCTCCACAGGAATAACATTGCCAATGTATGGCGATATCACCCGGTAAGCAATTTCAGCATTGGTATATTTTTCAATTTCATTGATAAATGCCTGATCCAATTGCGGTATCGTTTCAGGAAAATATAATCCCTTATCCGGTGCCAATCCTTTGATAGTAGCTTCCTTAAAATCTACCGGTGCTGATCGTTTATTGGTGCTGTAATATTTCATTTCTATTTATACTTTTCCAATTTGTTTCCAAATTATTTAATACTTCGAATGCTGACCCCTCTACTTTTGGAGAGGGGTCGGGGGTGAGGTCGTTAACCCATTATTTTCACGCCTTCCGTATTCAAAGTAGTAACATATGTTTTGTAATCAATACCAATTTTATTATAAACATCTTTCATGGCTGATTCAACCTGTTTCGCCGTTTTTTCATGTTCACTCAACATAAAAACAGCCGGACCGGAACCCGAAATACCGCCGCCTAAAACGCCAGCTTCTTTACATCTCTTTTTCACATCATCAAACCCCGGAATTAAAGTACTACGCACCGGTTCAATCAGAACATCTTCAAGTGAACGACTGATTAATTCATAATCACTTTTTAAAAATCCTGTAACAAGTCCAGCTATGTTTGCCCATTGATGAATGGCACTTTTTAAAGTTATTTTTTCAGGAAGTATTTGCCTGGCAACAGAAGTTTTCACTTCAATCTGCGGATGAATGATCGTAACAAACATCGGTGGAGCTGAAAGTGGAATAATGTCCAATGGAGTTAAGGAACGAATCAATACAATTCCACCATAAATACATGGTGCAATATTATCTGCGTGTTTAACTCCCGAAGCTAATTCCTCGCCAGCCATGGCAAACCGGACCAACTCTTCTTTTGAAAAAATATTTCCGAGCAAATGGTTGGCAGCCACTACGGAACCTGCTGCAGCTGCTGCACTTGAACCCAATCCGCTACCCGGTTTGATATGTTTGTTGATAGTAATATCGAAACCGATATTTTTTCCATATTCCTTCATTAAAGCAAGTAATGAAACACCGGATATATTTTTTTGGGGATCTGTTGGAAGGCCAAATAGATCTGTATGAATTATACGGATCCCGGGCTCATCACTCAATGTCACTTCCATTTCATCATAGGGTTCATGAACAGCCATGCCAAGAATATCAAAACCGCAAACAAGGTTTGCTATGGTAGCCGGGATCTGTATGTTAACTTTCTTCATTGGTTTTTTATTAATACGTCATAGTAAGGAACGAAGCAATCTACATCAGGTTATTCAAATAATTGAGATTGCTTCACTGCGCCTGCCTGCCGCAGGCAGGTTCGCAATCACGGATACTTATTAAATCCTTGCTGCACGGATGATATCTGCAAATACACCCGATGCAGTTACTTCAGCGCCTGCACCGGCACCTTTTACAACCAGTGGTTGTTCAACATACCGGTTCGTATAAAATAAAACGATATTGTCCTTACCATATAAATGATAAAAGTCATGAACAGGATCAATATGCTGCAATCCAACGGATGCTTTTCCGTTTTCAAATGTTGCAACAAATTTTAATTTCTTTCCTTCGGATTGTGCTGATT
>JANOPU010000021.1:0-8890 GCA_031422055.1 Ferruginibacter sp. | reverse complement strand
CTTCTTTTCCTTGATGAAAAGAAGCAAAAATCAAGGGCTGCAGAAAAAAAAGCTAAACTTTCCTTCATTACGCTACGCCGAAAGAGCTATAGCCAAACATTTAATTTCATTCAGCCGACATACAATCAACATTAGAATATTATCTGATCGCTTTCGCCGTTAACCCACCTACGGTGGGGCGCTCCATTCCGGAAAGTTCTTAACGCATTTTTTTCTGAGGCCCAAGCTTCAAAACTCTTTGCTTAATAGGAAGCGATGGGTTCGTGAATACTGTTGTTACTTTACCAGATTTGGAGTTTTTACTACCGTATACTTGACAAAAAAAGTAGCCAGCCTAACGGCAGTCAGGTAAAAAAGTCAAGGCAGGAACCCAGTCCGAAAGTGCCGTTCGGTAAGGGCGTGGATTACATCCTCACGAAAAAATCGGGACAAACTGTTTCTGCCATTTAGCTTTTATCAACTTTTGCACTAATGTAGCCTCAGCATTAGTGCTTTAATCTTAAACTAATAACATTTCAAATAATAGAAATCAATTTTCGCTTCGTTTCTTATACCGGAATAAATTATTAGCATTCAAAAAAATTATGGTTCAAAGAGTAATAAAAATAAACTTTGACTTACTAATCTGAATAAACAATAAATTAATGTTTATCAAATCCGGGGTTGATAATATTCGTGGAAGCAGCATACCTCAGGTTTTTTGTAAAACTACTGTCAGTTAATGTATAGATAAAATAAACCAGTTGATTCTTTTCCAAATTTGTCAATGGAATCCTGTTTTGCAATAATGGGTCCAATGTAGACTGTTCAGTTTTAATTCCGGTTCTGTAATGATCTATTACTTGTGGGATGCTGTAAATACTACCATCATGCATATAAGGAAATGTTACCTGGGCATTGCGAAGGCTTGGTACTTTAAACTTTAAGGAATCACTGCTTTGCTGCGTTATTTTTTGTCTGCCAATATCAAAAAAGCGGTTAAGCGGAAGCCCGTTATTGCGGAAACTATTGTCTGTAAATAATGGTTCTTTATGGCAGGAAGCACATTTTGCTTTAAAAACGACATATCCTTTTTCTTCAAAAGGTGTGAAAACAGCTTCTCCTCTTTTTACTTTATCGTATTTACTGTTGGCGCTTATCAAAGATCCTGTGTACTGGGCAATTGCTTTTAACATACGTTGACTGTTAATAGTTGCATCTCCAAATGCTGCTTTGAACATACGTTTATACGCTGTGTCTTTTTTTAATTTAAAAAGTATGCTATCCAGTGTTTCTCCCATTTCATTTCTTGCTGTCAGTGGAGAAAGCGGTTGCACTTCAATATGATTGATCCCTCCATCCCAATGCAGTTCAGTCATCCAGGCAAGGTTGAACAGTCCGGGTGCATTTCGTGAACTAAATGTGTTGTTTACACCATGGCTAAGGTCATGATCAAATGTTGCAAACGCTGCAAATTGTTGATGACAACTGGCGCAGCTTACTTCGCCGTCTTTACTTAACCGGCCATCGTAAAATAATTTTTTTCCCAATTGGAAACCCTGTTCTGTTAATTTGTTATTTGCATAAATATTCGAAGGAGGAGCCGGCCAGCCTGGTGGGATTTCAAGTTTTATTGGTTGTGGAGCAAAGGGGCCATAGCCATCATCTTTTGTTGAACCAATGATAGCCAGTGCTGAAATGAAAAATAGTATAACAGGTATGATTACCTTTATTTTCATGGAATGCTGTGAATATTTTTTATAGAAAATAGATTTTGAAAATTTGAAGCAAGTTTTTTTGCAAGATCTCCTGTTATTATACAAACCGGTAATTCACTGATCTTAATATCTGCTTTGCCGTGCCAGTAATTATCTATATTTGTTTCAATCAAAATCTCTGTTGTGTTATTTGACTTTATTTCGAGTGGTTTATCATTGCTGAAATTAAAGTCAATTTTTTTTGCTACATTATTTTCTCCTTTATACCCGCCTACATGATGTTCTATGCGCTGAAGGTCTGCAGAAGATGCCGGTGAATTTCCTTCCAGCTTAAACATTACATAACCACTGTTCCATGTCCAGAACATATCATTCATAGGATCCAGTGCTCCCGTTTGTGCACCGCTGCAATTTCTTAAACTATCAACTCCCAATAGAAAAGAAAGGTTGTTGTAATTTCCCGGTGATATCGAAAGTTCAATAATATTATTTTCAGAAGCTGCATTCACCAAATAATAACTATCAGGTTTTTTTACAATTTGTTTACCAGACAATATTATATTACTGATATAATACTTTAATTTATTGATGCGGTATTGTTCTCCGAAATAATTACTGTACACAGAATCCCTTAATGTGATAGCTTTTCCATTTGCTGTATTGATAAAAACAATTTTTAATGTACCATTTTGGATGGGTTGACATTTTTTGTTCAAAGAAAAAGAAGTACTGATCAGAATAACGGATATGCCAACTGATAATAAAAAGAGAAAGTGTGAAGTTATTTTGAAGTTGAATTTATTATTCATTCTCAATTATTTTTTTTCGGCCTTCTTTTATTAAAGCAGTTTTCTTTTTAATTTCGATTCTTTTCTCTTTTGACTGTTTGGTTGGCTTTGTTGCTTTTCGTTTCTTTGGAATAATAAGCGCTTTACTAACCAAATCATTCATTTTTTTTACTACCAATTGCTTATTTCCTAATTGAGAACGATCTGCCTGACTTTTTACCAGTAAAAAACCTTCCGCATTAATTTTATTGGCCAGTTTCAATTTAATCCTGTCTTTTTCATCATTATTGAACATAATTGAAGCATCAATTTTCCAGTACCCTTCAACCATAGTTTCAACTTTATTTACATTTTGGCCACCTTTTCCTCCACTCCGGGCAGTTTTGAACTTTATTTCTGTAATTAAATCATACATTTTATCAAAATTACCAATAAAAGCACGGAAATTGTTGCTTATAAACTCATTAGTAAGGTTAATATTTCGGTAAGAACGAAAAATTTTACATTTTTGCATCAAACGATTAAAAGTATGTTGAAAGGAATTTATCATTCACTCACGGAACGCAAGCGGCAAAACAAGAAATCATTTGCAGTCCTTGTTGATCCCGATAAGGTGGATGATAACAACCTGGAACAATTGATTGCCTTGTCAATTGATGCAAAAGTTGACTATTTTTTGGTTGGCGGCAGCCTGGTTATTTCCAATTATTTGGATGAAGCTGTTCAGTTGATCAAAAAAAACTGCTCCATTCCTGTGATACTTTTTCCCGGCAGTCCATCTCAGGTAAGTAAATATGCAGATGCATTATTATATCTTTCACTTATCAGTGGCCGTAATCCAGAATTACTGATTGGCCAACATGTGATCTCAGCTCCTGTAGTAAGGCAAAGTGGCCTCGAGATCATGTCAACAGGGTATATGGTAATTGACGGAGGAGCACCAACTACGGTTTCCTATATCAGCAATGCCAGCCCGTTGCCTTCTGATAAGAATGAAATTGCCATGTGTACGGCGATGGCAGGAGAAATGCTGGGCATGAAACTGATCTATATGGATGCTGGTAGTGGAGCCAAAAGAGCCATTTCAGAATCAATGATAGAAAAAGTTGCCGGATGCATTGATGTTCCTTTGATCATTGGCGGTGGGATTACCAATCCTGAAAAAGCTTATCTGAATTGTAAAGCAGGTGCTGACTTGCTTGTTGTGGGGAATGCGATAGAAAAAGATGCCAGTCTGATAAAAGAAATTGCTGCGGCTATACATAGTGTGCCGGTGAAAAGTACTATTATGTAAGGGATATTATTAGTTGGTGACAATTATTCAAAATTTATCTCACCTTGAGAATTTTAGAGAATTCTTTTTAAAGTCCACAACATCTTTTATATTTTTTTTCAGAACCACAAGGGCATGGGGCGTTTCTTGCGACACATCTATTTTGAGGGAAATTATTTTGAGTAGGAAAGTCTCTTATTGTTTTAATCTGTTGTTTCATTGTGCCAGATTTAAAAAATTTAAATCCCTCATTCTCCTTCTCATACATTTGTCTTAATTCTTCCGGCCATTCAACACAATCAAGTAAAATAAAATCTTCCGCATTTCTCAAACTAAACTTCGGGGCGTCAATTCCAATTCCAATAATTTTATTTAATTGGGGGAATTTGTTTTTTGCAGCCCCGCAAGCAATTTCTAACATTACTTGTTTTCTAGGGCGATAATCATTGTCATAATCAATTATATTGGGATGTCGAATTTGTAAAAAAACATAAGCCACTCCTTCATAAAATGATGGCATGAATGAAATATTTCGAACAAGCCCAGATATATTTTCCGGAAAATTATTGATAGCACTAATCATTGCTTCAGACAAAGAACGCCGAGAAAATCTTGGTTCCTTTGCCATTTCATGAATTGCACTTTCAGCATTAAAGATATTTCCATTTCCCTTTAATGTATCATCAAGAGTATTTTGGCAAGTTGTCTGTAATAAGTTATCCCAGAAGATAGATTTTTTATTAGCATCTTTTCTCAGTTGATAAGGTTTTGACTTTATAAAACTTTGCCATTCTCCTTCTCCAATAAAAATTCCATTTGCTGATTTATCTTTTACTCCTATAGAATACTTATTACTCAAGCTATCAAAACTTGAATAGTAATAAGCTAATAAATCCTCTTCGCCACAATAATAAATAAAATCATATTTTTTAATTGCTTCTTCTTTGGCAGTAATGTAAGCTGTAAAATCATATACCGTATCCAAATCTCCAAGAATAATTTCCAAATTATGACTGTCGAAGATGTGAACAGAATCTTCTTTATTCATGTGTACCATGAAAGGAACAGTATCTTGTATCAGTTCAGTTTTTCTATATCCTATGGCAAGGCTCCCTGATATGTTATTGCTAGAAAAACTTTTGCATGCTTCCTCTGCGCCATGTGCAACAATAATTTTATGAACAATAATGTTTTTTGGTATTAGAATAGGGAAACTAACTTCATTTTTTTGATCAAGATATATTTTGTCTGGATAGGATAAAATGTATCTTTTCGCACCATCTGCAGTTATTAACTGTTTTTGTATTACTTCTTTTTCCCAACGAGCCCATTGGAGTAAAATATCCTGATTGCTTTTTTCAAATTTCTTACACTCACGATCAAAGAATAAGAAAACGTGATTTTCAAATATTGCCAAAACATCGCAAAGCTCTTTTCCATCAGACTTATATAAATTGGGGTACGCCCAAATTTTTAGAAACGTTTTTTCACAAAGTGCAGCTAATATTTTTTCCGTAAATGTTAGCCCCTCGGATTTTTTTATTACCATTACCATAATAAATAAGTTATAAAGTTCGACTTTTATAATTACTAAATAATGGGCATACAGCAATTGATAGTCAACAAAAGCATTGCCGCAAGCTGGGCGGACACTCATATTCCCCCTCTGGCGCAAGTGTTCCGAAGGATCGATTCCCAAAATGCTTCGTGATAAATGATGCCTTTTTAAGAAGGCCGGTGTGTGACCGGATTAGGTTTACAAATGCTCCATTTCTTATTGAATAATAATCAATAGCATTGCAATAAACATAATCCTGTGGTTCATAAACAATTCGCGCAAACTACACTGAATGAGATGAAGTGTGGAAATAGATCATTGCCTGTTTTATATTTAATAGACACAGGGGGTATTTTACTACTAATTTGTAATATATTTAGGATGGGAATTTGGGTTCTGACCCCGATGCAATCGGGCGAACTTAAAAGACACAAGTGACCCCGTCAACATTTTTAAAAATACTTAGAATTTGGGCGGGAACACTTGCGCCAGTAAAGGCCACCCCAAAGGCAAAGAGCCGGCTATATCTTCATACTTGAAAATAATTTTTCTAACACTTTATATTTTGGAAAAACAAGGCATAAGTAAAATTTAAGCGACCTTAACGCCTTAAATTTGTACAGACATGAGCCTTATAAAGGAAATACTTGAAGCGAAATGACAGGCTTGGTTGGCTGAACAACCTGGCAAAGTTAAAACATGGTCAACGGCTATGTTCAAAACAGACAACATCCAAGACTTGAAGTGCTTTTTGAAATTGCAAAGATATTAGGAGTTAAACCACAAGACTTAATAAAAGATAAGAAATGACAAGCATAGCACAAAGGCAAGAATTACAAGGTAAAATATGGAAAATAGCCAACGATGTCCGTGGCTCAGTTGATGGATGGGACTTTAAACAGTTTGTATTGGGAACACTGTTCTATCGCTTCATTAGTGAAAATTTTACTAATTACATTGAAGGTGGTGATGAAACCATTGACTATGCAAAATTATCAGATGATGTAATAACAGCAGCAATAAAAGATGATGCCATTAAAACGAAAGGGTATTTTATATATCCCAGTCAACTTTTTGTAAATGTTGCCAAAACAGCTAATACCAACCCAAATCTTAATACAGACTTAAAAGCCATTTTTGACGCTATTGAAAGTTCTGCAAATGGTTATCCATCAGAACCAGATATAAAAGGATTGTTTGCCGATTTTGACACAACAAGTACACGACTTGGTAATACGGTTGAAAACAAAAACAGCCGTTTAGCATCTGTTTTAAAAGGCGTAGAAGAGCTGAATTTTGGAGATTTTGAAGATAATCAAATTGACCTTTTTGGCGATGCCTATGAATTTTTGATTTCCAATTATGCAGCCAATGCAGGTAAATCAGGAGGTGAGTTTTTTACGCCACAGCACGTATCAAAGCTCATTGCCCAATTGGCAATGCACAAGCAAGAGAAAGTAAATAAGATATATGACCCTGCTGCTGGTTCAGGATCTTTATTATTACAAGCCAAAAAACATTTCGACAATCATATTATTGAAGAAGGCTTCTATGGGCAAGAAGTGAACCATACGACTTATAACCTTGCCCGTATGAACATGTTTTTGCACAACATCAATTACGACAAGTTTAATATTGCCCTTGGCGATACGCTTCGCAATCCACACTATGGCGATGAAAAACCATTTGATGCCATCGTTTCTAATCCTCCCTACTCTATCAATTGGATAGGCGATGGCGACCCCACGCTAATTAATGACGACCGATTTGCACCTGCTGGTGTACTGGCTCCTAAATCAAAAGCAGATTTTGCTTTTGTATTACATGCCCTAAGTTATCTATCAAGTAAAGGAAGAGCAGCTATTGTTTGTTTCCCTGGTATCTTTTACCGTGGCGGTGCAGAGCAAAAAATCAGAAAGTATTTAGTGGATAACAACTTTGTAGAAACCATAATCTCTTTAGCTCCAAACCTTTTCTATGGCACATCTATTTCTGTAACACTACTTGTACTTTCAAAACATAAAACAGAAAATAAAACTCAGTTTATTGATGCAAGCGGTGAAGATTTCTTTAAAAAAGTAACCAATAACAATGTGCTTACTGATAAACACATTGAAAAGATTATGGAAATTTTCGATAGTAAAGAAGATGTGGGGTATGTAGCTAGGACTATTGACAATACTAAAATTGCCGAAAACGATTATAATCTATCCGTAAGCTCTTATGTGGAAACTAAAGACCATAGAGAGAAATTTGACATAATTGAACTGAACAATGAAGTTTCAAATACTGTGGCCAGGATAGATATACTTCGTGCTGACATTGATAAAATAATAAAGGAAATTGAAGCATGAGTTACTTTGAAAAGTTAATAGAAGGAATTGAAGTTGAATGGAAAGCTTTGGGCGAAGTGTGTGATTTTCAAAACGGCTTTGCATTTAAGAGTAGTTTATTTAAAGAATCAGGGCTATCAATTGTTCGTATAACAAATATTAATGGTACTAACGTTGATTTAACAAATGTAAAGTTCTTTGAGCCTGCTGATTATAGTTCAGGTAATCCACTTAATTACGCTATTGAAAAAGGAGATATACTCATAGCCATGTCTGGTGCTACTACTGGTAAAATTGGATATTACACCTTTAATGAAAAAACCTATCTAAATCAACGTGTAGGTAAATTCATTCCTAACAAAGAGATACTTAACAATCGATTTTTATACCATTTTCTACTAAGTAAATCAGACTTTTTGTATGTTCTAGCTGGAGGTGGAGCTCAGCCAAATTTGAGTTCAAATAGTTTAAAGGAAAAATTCGAAATACCTATTCCATGTCCGGACAATCCAAAAAAATCACTTGAAATCCAAAAAAAGATTGTTCATATACTTGACAAATTTGCGGAGCTTACAGCGGAGCTTACAGCCCGTAAAAACCAGTATTCCTTTTATAAAGAACAGTTGTTTAGTTTTAATGAATTGGAAGTTGAGAGAGAGCCATTAGGCGTAATTGGAGAATTTCAAAGAGGTAAAAGATTTGTAAGAGAAGATATGATTGCAGAAGGTGTTCCCTGCATCCATTATGGTGAGATGTACACCTATTATGGTACTTGGGCAAACGAAAGCAAATCATTTCTTAGCGAAGAGCAAGTTGAAAATAAAAATCTAAGAGTTGCTGAAAATGGTGATGTTATTATTGTAGCTGCTGGAGAAACCATTGAAGATATTGGAATGGGAACGGCATGGTTAGGCAATGAAGGCGTAGTAATACACGATGCTTGTTTTTCATTCAGGAGCCCATTAAACCCTAAATATGTTGCATATTTTACACGTACTAAACAATTCCACGACCAAATAAAAAAGTATATTTCTTCCGGTAAAATTTCTGCTATTAATGCAAGAGGTTTAGAAAAGGTTTTAATACCGGTTCCTTCGCCAGAAGAACAAGAACGCATAGTTTCTATCCTTGATAAATTCGACATACTCACTACCTCCATTAGTGAAGGTTTACCGAAAGAGATTGAGTTAAGGAAAAAGCAGTATGAATATTATAGAGATCAATTGTTAATGTTTAATGGT
>JANOPU010000020.1:0-4862 GCA_031422055.1 Ferruginibacter sp. | reverse complement strand
GAATATTGATGATTTTGCACCAAACCTTTCTTTCTTTTTCAGCAATGGAATGGATCCAGAGTATAGTGTCATTGGCCGTGTGGCCCGGCGAATCTGGGCGAAGGCCATGAAGCATAAATACAAAGCAAACAGCCGCAGCCAGAAATTAAAATATCACATTCAGACAAGTGGAAGAAGCCTGCATGCACAGGAAATTGATTTTAATGATATCCGTACAACATTACAGGCATTGTACGCTATATATGATAACTGTAATTCTTTGCATACTAACGCTTATGACGAAGCGATCACAACACCAACCGAGGAAAGTGTCCGTCGTGCCATGGCCATACAGCTTATCATTAACCGTGAATTGGGCACAGCAAAAAATGAAAATCCAAACCAGGGATCTTTTTTAATTGAAGAACTGACCAGCCTCGTTGAAGAAGCCGTAATGACTGAGTTCAACAAGATCACAGAAAGAGGTGGTGTATTGGGTGCTATGGAACGTATGTACCAGCGTAATAAGATTCAGGAAGAAAGCCTTTATTATGAAACATTGAAACACACCGGTGAATACCCGATCGTAGGCGTAAATACTTTCTTAAGTAAAAATGGCTCTCCTACTGTTTTGCCAACAGAAGTAATACGGTCTACAACTGAAGAAAAAGAATTCCAGATCACTACTTTAGAAGCATTTAAAAATCGTCACAAAGATAAATCTGATGCCATGCTCACCAAACTTCAGCAAATTGCTGTAAGTAATGGTAATTTATTTGAAGAATTGATGGAAACCGTGAAATATTGTTCATTGGGCCAGATAACAAATGCTTTGTATAGTGTGGGTGGGCAGTATCGAAGAAATATGTAGGGTTACATTCAGATAAATGTAAACCATGTTTCAAATAGAATTTTACTTTAAGGCTTTTAAATACATTAAATCAGTAAATACAAATCCTGACTTAATACCAGTTATCAGGTATTTTTTTCTATAGCCATAGCACTTCTTAATATTAACTTAATGTAGTGGTAACGGTTTATTCATATTAATAGTTTTCTTTTACATCGTATGATGGTAAATATGGGAAACGAATTTTGAATTTAAAACCTCGCCACATGAAAAAAGTACAGTTTTTTGTAATTGACCTTTTTGTAAGATTATTTCTGCACCGGCTCGCTGCATTTTATTCCCCACTCAAATTTTTTAAAGTACCCTAACCGTGCAGCATAAAAAAAGGAATGTCGACATCGTTGTAATATCCGATGTACACCTTGGTACATATGGTTGTCATGCAAAAGAATTATTATTTTATCTGAAAAGTATAAAACCTAAAATAGTAATACTTAACGGTGATATCATTGATATATGGCAATTC
Source organism: Ferruginibacter sp. (assembly GCA_031422055.1). Lineage (GTDB taxonomy): Bacteria > Bacteroidota > Bacteroidia > Chitinophagales > Chitinophagaceae > Ferruginibacter. Next base: position 3,507 of record JANOPU010000020.1, on the reverse strand, counting down.
AATAAACGATATTGGCCTAAAAGCCACATGAAAGTTATTAAACACCTGATGCACTGGATGAGCAAGCGGATAAAAATATATTATATCACAGGCAATCATGACGAAATGTTGCGGAAGTTTTCTGGCTTTAAAATGGGTTCTTTTAGAATCATTGATAAACTGCTATTGCCACTGGAGAATAATAAAACAGCATGGGTCTTTCATGGTGATGTATTTGATGTTACGATGCAACATTCAAAATGGCTTGCAAAATTAGGTGCAGTTGGGTATGATTCATTAATATTAATAAACAGACTTGTAAATTTTATTTCGGTTAATATTTTAAAAAGAGGAAAACTTTCATTGTCAAAAAAAATTAAGAATAGTGTAAAATCGGCCGTAAAATTCATTAACAATTTTGAACAAACGGCGGCTGATATTGCAATAACCAATAAGTATGATTATGTAGTTTGTGGACATATTCATCAACCGGAAATAAAGGAAGTTACTACCAGCCATGGTTCTACATTGTATTTGAATTCAGGTGACTGGATTGAAAATTTAACATCACTCGAATACAATGAAGGTCATTGGAGTATTTATAAGTTTAGTGAAATGGATATGATGCGAATGAAACAGGAGAATGATGAAGATGACCCAACCAGTTCAGAATTATTTGAAACAATGCTGGAAGATTTTAATTTAATGAAAGCCTTATGAAGATATTGTATGCAATACAGGGAACAGGTAACGGGCATTTAAGCCGGGCAAGAGATATCATTCCAATCTTACAACAAAAAGGGGAACTTGACATTTTAATCAGCGGTACTGAAGCTGAAGTGGAATTACCATTCCCAATTAAATATAGATTTAAGGGACTTAGTTTTGTATTTGGGAAAAAAGGAGGGATTGATCTTTTGTCGACATATAAAAAAAGTAATCTAAAACGGTTGTATGATGAAATAAAAAGCCTGCCTGTAGAGCAATATGATTTAGTGATCAATGATTTTGATCCGGTGAGTGCATGGGCATGTAAATTAAAGTTGAAAGAATGTATTGGACTTAGTCACCAGGCAGCTGTAATTAATAAAAGATCTCCAAAGCCAAAAAAGAATGACCTGGTAGGGTGGTCTGTATTAAAAAACTATGCTCCGGTAACGGGGCAGTACGGATTTCATTTTGAATGTTATGATCAGAATATATTTACTCCGGTTATCAGGTCACAGATCAGAAATGCCAGTCCTGTTGATAAAGGGCATTATACAGTTTATCTTCCTGCGTATTCAGATGAGCGGATCATTAAAATCCTGAGTCAGATCGAAAATATTAATTGGCATGTATTTTCAAAACATACGAAGTCAGAATTGGTTGCAGGCAATGTTCATATTCAGCAAGTAAGCAATGAAGCTTTTGTGCAAAGTTTAATTACCTGTTCAGGTATTCTTTGTGGTGCGGGCTTTGAAACTCCGGCTGAAGCAATGTTTTTAAAAAAGAAATTATTGGTTATTCCAATGAAAGCACAATATGAACAGCAGTGTAATGCAGCAGCATTAGATAAAATAGGTATTCCTGTTATTAAAAGCCTCAAATTAAAACATCTTGAAAAAATTAAAAACTGGGTAAATCTTTCCCGTACAATTTCAGTTGAATATCCAGATATCACTATGGAAATTATTGATAAACTGTTGTATGATCATAAACTGAAAATCAGCGAAGAAAAGGAAGTACAAATAGGGAAAAGTCCATATTCATTAAAAAAATTCCGTCAGCTAAATCTTGGCAAAATCTTAAACCTAATTTCACGCTGAAATATGTCATTTACTAAAGATGATTTCGGCAGTAATTTTAAATGGGGCGTATCCACTGCTGCCTACCAGATAGAAGGTGCCCATAATGCAGATGGTAAGGGGGTTTCTATTTGGGACGAATTTGTAAAAAAACGTGGAAAAATATTTCAAAAGCAACACGGTGAGGTTGCCTGTGATTTTTATAACAGGTATAAGGAAGATACTGCAATTATTAAAGAGCTGAATATCCCAAACCATCGGTTTTCCATTTCGTGGAGCAGAATTTTTCCGGAAGGAACCGGAAGGGTTAGCAGAAAAGGGATTGATTTTTATAACCGGCTTATTGATCATTCTCTTGAATTAGGAGTTGAACCCTGGGTTACATTATATCATTGGGATCTTCCACAGTCATTACAAAAAGAAGGGGGGTGGACAAACAGGAACATCATTCAATGGTTTAGCTTTTATGTTGAACAATGTTTAAAATATTTTGGCGACAGAGTTAAGAACTGGATCATTTTAAATGAACCAATGGTGTTTACAGGCGCCGGTTATTTTTTTGGTGTACATGCACCCGGTAAAAAGGGATTAAGAAATTTTTTATCATCAGTGCACCATGCAGCATTATGCCAGGCAGAAGGAGGAAGAATTATCAGGCATTTATACCCCGAAGCTAATATTGGTACTACTTTTTCATGTTCTCATATTGAACCCTACAGGCCAATTAAAAAAGATATCATTGCTGCAAATAAAACAGATGTATTGTTAAACCGTTTGTTCATTGAGCCATTACTGGGCATGGGATATCCGATAGCAGATCTTAAAATATTAAAAAGAATAGAACAATTTATAAAACCGGGTGATGAGACGAAGCTGGCATTTGACATGGATTTTATAGGTATACAAAATTATACCCGTGAACTGGTAACACATAGCGCATTCACACCTTTTGTGAAAGCAAAAATTGTAAAGGCAAATAAAAGGAATGTAGAAACTACATTAATGAACTGGGAAGTGTATCCTGAATCAATGTATCACATTCTTAAAAAATTTGGAGAATATAAAAATATCAACCAATTATTGGTTACTGAAAATGGTGCAGCATTTCGTGATATTGTTATCAATGGAAAAATAGATGATTACCAACGTACATTGTTTCTGCGGGAAAATCTATCACAACTTTTAAGAGCAAAAAAGGAAGGAGTAAATGTAAATGGATATTTTATTTGGACCTTACTCGACAATTTTGAATGGGCAGAAGGATATTATCCAAAATTTGGTTTGGTGCATATTGATTTTGAAACGCAGAAAAGAATCATAAAATCTTCAGGTTATTGGTATCGAGATTTTCTAAAAACAAATGACACAACATTTTGATTCAATGGCCAGATATATAATTATATTTTCAAAAGTACTATGATCGTGTTAAATACCTAATTTCAAAAGTTGGCATTTTCCTTAACATTAAATTAATAGTTTGTTAATGCTATATTTTACCCTACCTGTTCACAAAACAATTAATATCGCAGATGGTATATTGAGTAGGAATTCAAAAAAAATATTCAGAACTTGAACCGGGATTCTCTATTAAGAAGAGATATTTTTTAAATCCCTTCTTGTGGAATAATACTCTTTATAAATATTATTATGCAGGCGATTCAATTTTTTCATCACAAATGTTTAATGGAGTTTTTGTTAAAGTTACAGCAGGAAAGTATTTCTCCATTTCCTTGTGAGCATG
>JANOPU010000019.1:0-28890 GCA_031422055.1 Ferruginibacter sp. | reverse complement strand
CAGTAGTTCTTTCATCAGCTATTATCGTACCGTTTAAAAAATAAGGTAACCCAAAAGCACTTCTAAGAAATAATGGTTCATTTAATAAAGGATTAAGTTGTCGTGAATAAAAAAGAGAAAGAAAATTGCGGTTAAGCCAATTTGTATTTAATTTTCTTAATCTGGTAAAATGATCAACACCAATCAAAAGATCAACATCCTCTAGTCTTCCTTTTGTTGAATATCCACCAAATCTTATTTTATATGAACTAAATATTTTATTCTGTGAGAAGCGGTTTGCATCAAATTCAATTCCATAATAGGGCCTGCGTTGATTCTGCTTATTGGTCCAGCCTAAAATCAAAGTTGCATTCAATCCTACAGGCACGTCTTCATTTCGGCCAAAACCATAAATGAAATTAGTACGATAAAAATTTTGTTTATAAAGACTATAGGAAAATAATGCGCCATTAATATTTGCAAAATTTGAATTAAAGCTTGAATCATATTTAATGGGCACTTTATCAAAATAAGTATACAAACCACGGGCAGCTACAAAATGTCTTAGCTTTTTTTCCGAATCCCTTCCTTTTGAATTCTTATACCCGATATTATACCCACCCCAAATATCTATTTTACTATAAGAATATTTGAAATTAGTGTTGTAAAGTAAATCTAAATTATAAAAATTCGTAGTTTGATTAAGAGAAATTTCCGCCGAACCAACCCACTGTGTATACCGATTAACCATTGGCTTTTCCAGTCGGGTATAATAACTACTTTCTTCAAAACGGTTGCTACTGAATGATCTGTTAAAAGTTGAAAAACCCGTTGACCATGTAATAAATGACCCTTTAATATTTCTAAGTTTCAATTCAGCTCCAATGCCCCATCCGGGAGATCTTTCCTTATCATAAATGCCGCTGATAGAAAATCCGTTTCCTGAGCCACCAAAATTTTCTTCCCTGATTTCTGATCTGGCACTTTTTGTATTAGCATTAATATTACCACCAATGGAGAAAACATCTCTGGTAAGCACCACAATATCTACTGAATCATCAGTTACATCAAAAGCAAATATTCTTGCATCCTGCAGAAATTCCTGATCACGCAAATACCATTCATTATCCGATAACAGGAGAGGCAAAAGACTATCCCCTTCTTTGAAAAATAAGTGTTTTCTAACAACAAAGGCTTTGGTAATACTATGTAATGAGATTCCAATTCTTGTTGCAAATTTCTCTTTTACATCAACAGCATTTCCATCAATTTTTTGATGAAAACCTAACGGAAAAACATCAATGTTACGAATTATTCTTCCTGTATATTTTAAAAATGGAGTTGCAATACTAACGGGATCTTCTTGAAAAGATGTAACCATGCTTTTTCCTAATTTTCCTATGAGTCCCTTTTGCTTTGCAAGAAAAAAAGTATCCTGCTTATTTTGTGCAGAAATATGAGTACAACATAATACTGTTAATAATACAGGAACAATAAATAAGAATTGCTTTGCCATTAACGAAAACATTGATTAGCTGACTAATCCAAAGATATTTAAAGATTTTAGGATAAAATCTGAATCATTACAAATTGATACAAGAATGAGAAAAATGATCAAAGAAAAAAAGTCTTTTCGCATGATGTGAAATTTACATTTAATAACATTTTAATATAATTACTGCAAAGTCAGTTTGAACTTTACATAATCAGTAAACTGAATTTTATATTTTTATTAACATCATAACTTTGCTGAAAAACTATGTTATACTATCTTTGCGGCGCAAAATGCTATATACAAAAAAATAAAGCAATCAATAAACTGCAATTTAGAACTTATTTTCCTTCAAGAGTTATATTCAGCAAGACTTATAGAGAATATTGTCATTAAGCAAATATGAAAACGAATATCAATAATATTACAGTACCCATTAAACAAAAAGAAATGAAAAAAATATTAAAAGAAACAAAAGAGACCATTGCAAAAGGGATTATCGTAAATAACATTACTCCAAAACCATTTACCATATTGGATCTTTGGAGGGTACAAAAAATGAAAAAAACTTTAGGCAGTTCTACAAAGTGGTAATACCGATTGGACAAACAATATAGTCCAATATCGGCTTCGCTTCATTGTACCATTTGTTTGATACCATCGGCATAAACCACTGTAAGATTTTTTAAATATTGGCATATTTTAAAAATCACATTGGTATTATATATTTTACCAATTTCCGGCAAATTTAAAATGAAAGGGATCCGGTAATATGAAATGAATTATTAAGAAATGTTTTTGAATAATATAATTAATGAAATTGACCATCAAATCTAAGATGTCTTCTATTCATCAATTACTCGCTTTCATCATAGCAGCTTTTTTCATTTCAGCAGCATTTTGATGCCCCAGGTATCGCTCGATCCATCCATGTATCAGATAAATAACCGGTGTTAAAATGATAGCAATTACAAATTTGTAAATATAATTTCCGGTTCCGGTTACTAATACCTGGTTCAATGTCCATGGTTCACCCTGCCCGGTCTGAATTCGTTTACCAACATAAAATGCAATAAAAATAACAACAAAACTATCTACCAACTGAGATACCAGCGTTGAACCGGTAGCCCGCAACCAAATATTTTTTTCGCCTGTTATTTTTTTAATTCTGTGAAATACGAACACATCCAATAACTGGCCAATGAGAAAGGCAGTTATTGAACCAATGATGATCCACAATCCCTGGCCAAAGATACCTTTGAATGCCTGATCAGGTTTGTCAATCCCATTTCCAATTGAAAAATATTCAGATGCTGATAAACTGATGGCGGCATTATAAATAATAAAAGAATAACTGATCAATCCGATAGCCAGGTATGATAAGAACTTAACGCCTTTTGGGCCATAATATTCATTAATGATGTCTGTCATAATAAATACTACCGGCCACAATAAAACACCAGCAGTTAAGTGAAAACTAAACGAAGACCCAAATAAGTTAATATTTGCTCTTTGCATTCCCAGTGTATCCTCCAGTGAAAATATCTTTACGCCGATCACTTCTGCAATCATTGCATTGGCAATAAAAATGCCTCCGAGGATAATGAACAAACGGGTACTCTTACTTTTTAAAATATTATGTATCATTTTTAAAATTAGCTAAAAAAATAGTATACCTGAAAAGGGAATAAACAAAGATTAAACAGTAAAATCCAACGTGGTATAGACATGTTTTTTTTTGTAAGCATAAAATAAAGCGAAAACAGAACGAAAATCACATTCAAAAATATGGCTCCATATCCCAGGATAACCAGTGTGCTTTCGATTGGCTGAAAAGGTATGGCACCATTGAAATTATTCCTGCTTCGTTTCAGCAACTCAACGTATCTTAATACAACGGCAATGATAAAACAACAATTGCATATGAATACTATCCGGGAGAAAAATCGCATTCCAATTGATAATTAATGAATAATAAAATTAATTAATGCCAGCGAGGATTTTACGAGCTACCCAACCTCGCATCCCCTATCTCCTATCTCCTATAAATTAACATTCATCCATTCTTCCCAGTTAGCATTGGTACAAATGAAAATTTTTCAAATGACTCTTCAGTTATAGTATCATCAATGTTTTTTGTTAAACGTAACATCTGTTGATGTTCACCTGCATCCAAAGGTATTATCATTTTTCCTCCGGGTTTTAATTGATCAATTAATTTAGGAGGAATAAATGGTGCTGCAGCTGTTATGATCACTTTATCAAATGGTGCGTAAGTTGGCAGTCCTTCAAAACCATCACCATAAAAAAATTTGATATTCGGATATTTCGATTTAAATACAAACTGCTTTGTTTTCTCAAATAATTTTTTTTGTCTTTCGATCGTAAACACCTTAGCCCCCATTTCGCCCAGGACTGTTGCCTGATAAATGCTGCCCGTACCGATCTCCAACACTTTATCCTGAGGCTTTATCTGCAACAATTGAGTTTGATATGCTACAGTATAAGGCTGAGAAATTGTTTGGCCTTCTGCAATTGGAAAAGCCCTGTCTTCATATGCAATATTATCCAGTGCAGTATCTAAAAAAAAATGACGTGGAATATTATTCATTGCATTTAGTACGTTTTCGTCAGTTATGCCTTTATCCCGCAATAGATCCATTAATTTTTTTCTTAACCCTTTATGCCGGTAAGTATCTTCAAATTTTCTCATAGTTAGCTGCAAGATAAAAAAAGTCAGAGCAGATCCTGACTTTTTTTATCTGAATAATTTTATAAATTCATTAAAAGGCAAAATAGATTTTATTTATAACGCGGCGTGTGTTCATCAAAAAAATCATTTACTGCTTTATCCCATGAATCGATCGATTCTTTCCTGTACTGTTGTAAATAATTATTGTTGCTATTATAAGCATTCGTTGCTTTATTGATATCATCCACGCCTTTGTTGTAAGCATCTGTATCTTCCTTGGTACGATTGTTGCCTTTTTTTTGAAATTCCTTTTTTATAGTTTCAAAACGCTCTTTGGTCAGAAAAAAATCACTGACCGTATTCATTTTTTCGTTCACATCCTTTACATAAAAATTAAGGACAGAACGGCAGGATAACACCATTGAATTATCACCCTGAAAACCTTTCATGCCTTTAAGTTTTTCCAATCCCTCCTCTGCATATTTTAAAAGAGCATTCTTATTTTGTTCTATCCCGGTGATATTGCCTTTACTGACAGCTTCCATCAGGTAAGCTTCCTGTTTATACGGACGAAAAAATATCAGATAAATATTGTGATAATATGCATTCATTTCTTTTACTTGTTTCAGTTTATCGCCAAGTTCACTACTACCATTAATAATATTTACATTGTTCCTTGCAGCGAATCTTTCTGATGCTTCCCTAACTTTTTTATTCCCTTCCTCCAGTTTTTCCTGTACTTTTTCCTGTGCCATCATGTAAGCCTCCATGGCATCATAACTTTGTTCGGAAATTTCTTCCAGATCAATTATCTTACTATAATCCTCATTTAAAATATTGTAATAAAGTTTCATGAAGCTAACAGCCGTATCCCTATACTCCTTATCTCCCTTAAACGAGGGCATTCCGCTTATATTCATCCGGGCTTCCTGTACTTCATTTAGTAGTTTGGAACGAAGATGCTCTACTTTCCTTGCCCGTTTCCCATGTGCAGAAGCACTGACATAGCTCATGAATTTCTTTGATATATTTTGCTGCTGGTTACTTATATAATCCATGTAGTCAACTGAATTTTCAAGATTTTGTGCAACAGCAGGTGTAACAGCCAATAAAAAAATTGTAATGATAGTCACAGATAAAAAATACTTCATAAAAGCAGTTATTGATTCAGAAATAAAAGTAAAGTATTTAACCGGAAAAAGTATTGGCAGGTAAAAGATATTATAGAGATGGGAAAAAATACCCGTTCAATGAAAGACCCTGCAGCAAAACTGCGAGAAATTCTTTTGATTAAAAAACATCATTTCTGAATCCAATCCATCATTATCTGGTATGCTTCATTGATATATTTATCATTTTGCACATGCTCCAGGTACGTAGCATTTACTTCCTTACTTTTAATTGTTGAAAGAATGATCCGCTGCCCGTCAAATTGATTGTTAGTAACAATAATAGCTGATGTAGTTTTTTCACCCTCACTTATGAGTTTTAACATATCCATGTTTTTCTTATGACTGACCGCATAGCCTGACCAATGTAGTGGAACAACCCTGCCGGTCCTATACTGTGTTATCCAGCGGGTAAACTCATTGATGGTTTTAAAGTAAGGATCAGAAGCAATACGTTTGTCACTATTATTAATTAACAGCTGCACAGGTAATACCGGCAATGGCTGATAGATACCTTTTTTGCTGTTATCCGGCTGAAGTGCGCTTAGATTTCCTTTTTCCTTAAATGAATCATCAGCATATATATCCGGCATTGTGATATCGGGAATCACCCCCTTCCATTGCGTGGTGCTGCCGTTTACCCTGTAAAATTTCTGATTTGTAACTTTTACATAATCCTCGAAATACTTATCGGTGGAAATCTTATTTGTATCCATAGGCAAAACTACCTGTGCAGTTCCCTTTCCATAAGTAACACCACCAACGATCAGTGCCCGGTTGTAATCCTGCAGTACGGCGCTAACAAATTCACTGGCGCTGGCACTGCCTCCATTGATCAAGATGATCAATGGCCCGTCGTAGATAGTTCCCCGATTGGGATCTTTTAAAAAATGGACTTTACCAACTTTATCTTTAACTGATGCGACGGGTCCGATATCAATAAATATGCCTGCCAGTTGCATCGCTTCCCACATACTGCCACCACCATTATAACGAAGATCAAGGATCAATCCTACAATGGTATCCTTTTTAAGTTTTACTATTTCTTTGCTTACATCATTAGCACAACCATCATAAGTAAGGTCCTTTTCATCCCTGATCGATTCTGATTCCCTGCTGTAAAAACCCGGTAGATTTATGTAACCGATATTCTTGCTGCCATGCAATACATAACTTTTAACCACACTTTCTTCATCACTGATTTTTTCCTTTATAAGTTTTACTGTTTTAATTTCTCCAGCTGCAGTCTTTACCGTTACTTCAACATCTCCTTCACTTATTCCGCTTAAAAAGCTATTCAATTCTTCTTTAGAAATATCCTCCACCTTTTTTTCCTTACCATTTACACTCACTTTAAGGAGTACGTCACCAGTATGTAATTGTCCACTGCGCCATGCACTGCCTCCTGGCTGAAGGTAATTGATGGAAAGATCACCTTTTTCATTTTCCTCCAGGTCTAATCCTGAAGTATACTCTGAGGCGCTCATCTTTGTTTCGAACTCCTTTTTTTCTTTTATACTCATATATGAAGTATGAGGATCATAGCACCAAGCGATCGCATTTAAGTAATCATCTTCTTTATCTGATATAAATTCTTTGGGAGTTTGCAGAAAATTTTTGATATAAGCCAGTTCTTTGGATTTTACTTTTTCCCTTGCTGCTGTTTCCCTTTTTACAAAATCCGCCGGCAATGCTTCTGTTATTACATTTCCATTATCAATTACATCATCGGTAATAAATTCAAGCACCTGCCATTTTAAATATTTTTGCCAACGCTTGGCAGCTTCAACTTCATTGTCTGCAAAACTGCTGTAAGGCCAGTTTATGTTATCTGTTTTTGAAAAGTCGAAAGGTTTTGCAACTACTGCTTTTATGATGCTATCTGTCATCTGTAGCCTGTACTGTAACAATGATACTGATAATGAAAAGAAATTAAGCCGTGCAGAAATATCTTTTGATAACAATTCATCATCAAGTTTATATTTGTATCCCTCCAGTGCAGCAATATCTTTTTGAGTAAAAAAAACCTTTTCCTTATCAAGGCTTTCAATCCATTTTTTATAGAGTAAGGAAGATGTTGAATCATTCCAGGTCAATGGCAGGTAATGATTCTGTTCCAGGAATCTATGCAGGATTATAGATTTCTGGCGAAAAGTGGTTGAATTTTTCTGTTGTGCCCCACCAATGAAAGAAGCAAGCATAAAAAACAACAATAGAATCAATTTCATAGCGGTGGTTTAATTTATTTTAGTCCCAATGCCTTTTCTATTCTACCAATCTTTTCATCCAACTCTTTTTCTGTAGATTCAAAGTCAACAGCTTTAGCCAGTTTTGTATTTACACTGAAATAATATTTTATTTTAGGCTCTGTACCGCTTGGCCTGGCAGATATCTTGCTGCCGTCCGTTAATAAAAATTGCAGTACATTACTTTTAGGCAGGTTTATTTTCCAGGTTTCCCCGGTAAGTAAATTCTTTCCAATCTGTAATTCATAATCCAATAATTCCCTAACATCAATACCATCAATTTGTTTTGGGGGATTGTTTCGGTCATTCTCCATCATTTTTGCGATTTCCGCAGCACCGTTCATTCCTTTTTTTGTAATGCTTATCAGGCTTTCTTTGTAAAATCCGTATTCTACATACAGATCAAGCAATTTATCAAACAAGCTACGGCCCTTGCTTTTTTCATATGCAGCCATTTCACATAAAATGGCAACAGCACTGACAGAATCTTTATCCCTGATCTTATCCCCTATCATCAATCCGAAACTCTCTTCACCGCCTATGATATAATTTTCTGTAGATTCTTTTTCTTTGATCAAAGATGAGATCCATTTAAAACCGGTTAATACATTATAACATGAAACAGCATTAGCATTTGCAATTACATCGATCATATCTGTGGTTACAATTGTTTTAATAACCATATCGTTTGGCTTTGCAATACCCTTTGCTTTTCTTGCCTCGATCATATAATTAAATGCAAGTAAAGCCGTTTGATTCCCATTCATCAATATCCATTCTCCTTTATTATTCTTTACACCTATGCCTACCCTGTCTGCATCAGGATCAGTACCTAACAGTATGTCAGCATCCAGTTCCTGTGCCTTTTTTAAACCGATGCTCATGGTTTCGGTTTCCTCGGGATTGGGATAAATTACTGTTGGGAAATTTCCATCGGGAGTACTTTGTTCTTTGACAATATGCACATTGGTAAATCCATAACGTTCAAGGGCAGCCGGAACAAGCATAATACCGGTACCATGAATGGGCGTGTATACAATTTTCAGATCATGTTGTGCTTTACAGATATCCGGATAAACACTTAATCCTTTAACCATATCAAGATATATCTCATCCACTTCTTTACCAATGATTGTAATATTTTTTTCAGCACCACCTGCCTGTCCGGCAGGCAGGTTCCATTTCACATCATCCACAGAAGCAATTTTTTCAACCTCAGTGATCACATTTTTATCATGAGGAGATACCATCTGAGCTCCATCATCCCAATAAGCTTTATACCCGTTATACTCTTTTGGATTATGGCTTGCAGTACAAACCACCCCGCCTTTGCATCCAAAATGCCTGATAGCAAAACTCAATTCGGGTGTTGGGCGCAATGATTCAAATAAATAAACCTTTATTCCATTTGCTGCAAAAACATTAGCAGTTATCTCTGCAAAACTGCGGCTGTTATTCCGGCAGTCATGTGCAATAGCAACACTGATATCATTACCAAAACACTGTTTCAGGTAATTTGCATAACCCTGTGTTGCCATACCAACCGTATATTTATTCATACGGTTAGAACCAACACCCATGATACCCCGAAGCCCTCCGGTACCAAATTCAAGATTCCGATAAAATGAATCGGCAAGTTCATCCTGATTTTTTTCCTGTAATAGCCTGATAGCAGCTTTGGTAGCTTCATCATAATTTCCCTGAAGCCATGTATTAATTTTCAATTCTATACTTTTATCCATATTTATTTATTTAACAGCATCAAAAATATAATATTCGTACCTGATTAACACACATAACTGCTATTTTTGTTTTTTATGAGGTCATCTTTACAACATCATTCAACTTCATTTGCATCACGTGCTTCATTCCTATTTTTTTGGAACAATTATAGATATAAAATTATATGCTGTTTCATTATAGGAATATCCATTATAAAATCTTTGGCAGCACAGGATTCTATCAAAACCAATATCCAAAATACTTCAACAACTTTTTTCAACCCTGTTTATAAGCAGCCGATATACCCCTATAATAAAACCAAAGTAAAAGTAGTAGGTATTGGAAGTGCGGTAGGTTATAGTGCTGCAATAGCCGGATTATACTCTACCTGGTATAAAGATTATCCCCAAAGTGAATTTCATTCCTTTAATGACATTGATGAATGGAAAGGAATGGATAAAATTGGTCATGTTTATAGTGCTTATACCGTAAGTAAAGTTAGTATGGAAATGTGGCGCTGGACAGGGATCAACCGGAAAAAACGTATATGGCTGGGTGGATTAAGCGGTGCAATGTATCAAACAGTAATAGAAATACTTGACGGATTCAGCAGTGAATGGGGATGGAGCTGGGCAGATTTTGGTGCAAATATTATCGGAAGCGGCTTGCTGATCTCACAGGAACTCGCCTGGGATGAACAACGTATACAGCTAAAATGCTCTTTTCACAGAAAGAATTATACAGATGCATCTTTAAATCAGCGCAATGATGATATTTTTGGCAAAAGCAGTGCTGAACGTTTTTTAAAAGATTATAACGGGCAGACTTACTGGTTAAGTACCGGCTTAAGGTCTTTTTTTCCTCATTCAAAAATCCCTTCCTGGTTACAGATCTCAATTGGAACCGGTGTTGAAGGATCTTTCGGTGCAAGAGAAAATAAAGGGGTAGATAAAAATGGTAATATCATATTCTACCGTCCTGATATTAAAAGAGTGAGGCAATGGTTTCTGGCTCCGGACATTGATCTTTCAAAGATCAAAACAAAAAAGAAAGGAATTAAAATTGCGCTTAACATTCTTAATATTGTTAAGTTTCCTACCCCTTCACTGGGATATTCTAATGGTAAATTTAATTTTAATTGGTTCCATTTTTAAACAACCAAACCCTTATCGCATCCATGCTCCCATAATTTCACCTGATTCAACTTCAACAACAATATTTTCATCCATAGTTGTGGATATTGATAGTCCAACATAATCAACTGCAATAGGAAATTTTTTATGTGTTCGTTCAACCAATGCAAGGGTTTGCACCTGCCTTGGATTTTGCATTAACAAAGGTTTTAAAGCATATAACATTGTGCGGCCACTGTTGGCAACATCATCAATTAGTAAGATGGTTTTATTATTGAAGTCAATTTGCTCACTAAGTTTTATTTCACCCGGGTTCTTTTTATCCATTACCAGATCTATGACCGTGATTTTTCCGTTAAAAACTTCTTTTAAATATCCTGCAATTTTATCAGCGATAAAAATTCCATTTTCCTTTATACCGATTATGACCAAAGATTCTGCATTGAAATTTCTTTCAGCTACTTCTAATGCCATTCTTCGTAGTTTTTTATCTGCTGTATTTTTATTTAATATCATTTTATAAAAATTGTATTGCATTGATAAATTGGTAGTAAAAATATTTTCATAAGGTGCTTCTTGCCCTTTTTATCACGAATTCTTTTCAAAATTATCCATTCCACAATATTAAATATTAAATATTAAATACTTTAACTTAGCTTTTCTAATTTTCTACCTATGCAATATGTACAACAAGCTGCATTTATTTTACTGGCAGGATTTGCCAGCTGGCTGTTTGCAAAAAATATATTACAAATACGGCGGAATATTCTTTTAGGTAAAGAAGAAGACCTCACTGATAATGCAGGTCAGCGATGGAAAAACATGCTTTTACTGGCTTTCGGTCAAAAGAAGATGTTTAAGAATCTCCCGGTTGCAATAATGCATTTTATTATTTATGCCGGCTTTATTATTATCAACATCGAAGTACTTGAAATTTTTCTGGATGGAGTTTTAGGAACCCACCGTTTATTCCTGAATACACTTGGCAGTTTCTATACTTTTCTGATCAATTTTTTCGAAATACTTGCTGCCGGAGTGCTTATTGTTTGTGTTGTATTCCTCCTTAGAAGAAATGTTCTTAAAATAAAACGCTTCATCAGTAAGGATCTTGACGGATGGCCACGCAGCGATGCAAATTATATTTTAGTCACAGAGATCATTTTGATGTCGCTTTTTCTCACCATGAATGCTGTAGACAGAGCATTACAGATTCAGGGTACCGAACAACATTATAGAGATACCGGCAATTTTATCATATCCGGTATCATAGCCCCCTTTTTCCAGAATTTTTCTGGTTTTTCACTAATTGCCATGGAAAGAATTTGCTGGTGGCTGCACATTGTTGGCATATTTGCTTTTTTAAATTACTTGCCTTACAGCAAGCATCTCCATATTTTACTTGCTTTTCCTAACGCATATTATTCCAGACTTGAACCCAATGGTAAAATGGATAACATGGAAAATGTGCAGAATGAAGTGAAATATATGATGCAGCCAGAACTGGTTCCTCCTTCTGAAACAACTGCTATGAAATTCGGAGCAAAAGATATTACAGACCTTAGCTGGAAAAATTTATTAGATGCTTACAGTTGTACGGAATGTGGCCGTTGTTCTGCAGCCTGTCCGGCAACCATTACTGGCAAATTACTTAGTCCGCGTAAGATCATGATGGATACCAGGGACCGTGCAGATACAGTTGGAAAGAACCTTCAAAAAAATGGAAAATTTGTAGATGATGGAAAAACCCTGTTGAATAATTATATAACCGTAGAAGAATTGCGTGCCTGCACTACCTGTAATGCCTGCGTGGAAGCCTGCCCGGTTAGTATTAGTCCGCTTGATATCATTTTAGAATTACGCCGCAGTCTTGTTATGGAAGACAGTAATGCGCCCCAGGAATGGAATGCCATGTTTGGTAATATTGAAAATAATTTTGCACCCTGGAAGTTAAGTCCCGATGACCGGGATAAGTGGGCAGAAGAGTTAAGGAGTTCTTAGTTTGAGGTTTGAGGTTTGAGAGGTTTGATGTTTCATCATTCGGAATTCCCCATCCGACCCTTTCATCCGGGCGGGTTTGATTCTTGCCTGCCTGCCGGACAGGTAGGTTCGGTATTATTTTTCTTTTTGGTAATGAATATCAGCTTCCTTAATACCCTGTATTTTTTCAACTGCATCTTTATGTCTGACTATCTTCCATAATTGTATCAGAGCCGTTACGGCAAATATTCCTCCGATAACCCAATTAATATACTGTTCACTGTTATGGATCTTTTCAACAACCCATTTGCCAGCAAAAATAAAAACGGCATTTCCCATTAAAGTACCGATACCAATGCCGACTATATAAATATTATAATGTGTATTTACAGGTTCAAGGATTTTCTTTGTAAACAAAATGGAACTCCAGCCAAACCAAAAGGGTATCTGAACCGGGTTTATGGCACATAGAAACATACCCAATAAAAAGCGATGCATATTATTGTTTAGCAATAAATTTTTCGAATCAACTTTGTTTTGCATTGCTGCAATAAAACTACCTGCCGCAAGTGCAAGGATGATAAAGAAGGTGATCCATTCCATTACTTTCAATAATCTTTCCTGTTTACGAACCCAATCAATTCCTACCAGCGATATTCGTACATAGATCATCTCAACCAATAATGACCCAAAAGAGAAATACATCGCATCCAAAATACTTTCCTGAATGCCTATCTGCATAGCCGCAACATTCAAAGTTCCCAAAGGGAGCGACCCCAGGAAACTTATTACCAATCCCCAAAAAAATAAACGAAGTAATTTAGGCATGAACCAAAGATAAGATGCAAAACAAAAACATGATAGGGTTACAATGATTTAAAACACATTTTTTTGTGATGGACTTTCGGACTCTACTTCCCTCTCCTTTGGAGAGGGGTTGGGGTGAGGTCATTATTTTGCAAAAATACTCAATACCACTTTTAAATTATCTGACAACGATACACTGCTGCCCCCAACATTGAAATCACGCCGATTTATGGGAAACTCACCGGTAAACAGGAAGCCATTGTTAATGTTGTTTACTTTAAAAGGAAAACTTACTGTTTTTGTAATGCCTTTAATAGTAAGATTTGCATTTAATAAATAGTTACCCGGTTTATCAGTAGCCAGAATTTTAGTACTTACTATATGTATTGTTGCATATTTTGCTACATCAAAATATTCTGCTTTCTTAAGGTGTCCATCTCTTGAACTATTATCGGTATCAATGGTAGATGCATCTACAGTAACATCAAATGCCCAAACCGATATATTTTTCGGGTCGAATTTAATGGAGCCTTTCAAACCTGTCAGATCTCCCCCTGTTTTAAGACCAAAATTTTTAATTACAAAATGTACTTTACTTCCTACATCCGTTGGAGTGAGTGTTAACTGGGCATTCGCTATATTTATAGAAAAGAGAAAGCAAAAAATGTAGATTAGTTTTTTCATCATTTAAATTAAGATACAATTTACATTCAAAAATGATAATGCTCAGTCAGATAAACGACTTTTAACAAATATTAATTAATTTAGGTTATTATGCTGAGGTCATCGACACTGCAATTATTGCGATTTCATTTTTCCTTTTTTCTAATGCCTGTATTTTGGTTTTCGTTGAGCCAGGTTACAGAAATAAATACCACCAGGACGATTGTTATATTTATAATCCTTCATTTGCTCTTATACCCTGCCGGAAATGGTTACAATAGCTACATGGACAGAGATACAGAAAGCATCGGCGGAGTAAAAAACCCAAAGCAACCAACCAGACAATTGTATTATACGTCTGTAATCATGGATACATTTGCATTGATCTGTGCTGCTTTTATCAGTACTGGGTTCTTGTTAGGTATTTTAGCTTATATCGCGGCCTCAAGAGCTTACAGTTATCGGGGTATCCGGTTAAAAAAATACCCTGTAATTGGCTATCTGACCGTGATCATTTTTCAGGGAGCCCTGATTTTTTTCCTGGTGATGCATGGAAGCAGTATTGATATGACATTAAACATTCCAATAATAGGTATGATAGTTGCCGCATTACTTGTTGGTGGGTTTTATCCGCTAACACAAATATATCAGCATAAACAGGATAAAGAGGATGGAGTTATTACATTGAGTTACAAACTTGGAAAAAGAGGAACTTTTATTTTTACCGGAGTCATATATAGTGTTGCAATGGTAGTTCTTGGGATATATCTGGCATTAAACCTTGAGCTGGATCATTTTTTTACGATTCAGGTCTTTTTACTGCCGGTTCTAATGTATTTCTTTTGGTGGTTTTATAAAGTTTGGAAAGATGAAACAGAAGCTAATTTTAAAAATACCATGCATATGAACCTTATTGCATCTATTTTTACAAATGCAGCATTCATTTTTTTATTTATTATTAATAAGTATTGAGTAAGATCATTTCCATAGCTACAGGTGTTCCTGTTTTCAAACATAATCAGAAAGAACTTTTTGCTTTTGCAGAAAATATCTATTGCTGCGATGAAACTGAAAGCAGGAAATTAAGATTTCTGTATAATCACAGCGGCATACAAACCCGTTATTCTGTAGTGCCTGATTTCAGTGTAGCTGCAAAAGAAAGAAAATTTTTTCCGCCAACTAATGACCTTGAACCATTTCCGGGAATAGAAGAAAGAATGAAATTATTTCATGAACATGCCGGAGCCATATCTGTTAGAACGATAGAAGCATGTATTAAAGGAAAGATCCATAAAGATGATATCACTCATTTAATAACAGTTAGCTGTACCGGATTAAGCGCTCCGGGCTTTGACCTTCAGATAATGGAGATCATGGGCTTATCACAAAACATCATCAGAACTTCGGTAAATTTTATGGGTTGCTATGCTGCTGTTCATGCATTAAAAATTGCCAATGCATTTTGCAGGAGCACCGAAAATGCGAATGTTGTGGTAGTATGTACAGAATTTTGCACCCTGCATTTTCAAAAAGAAATAACAACCGATAATATGACCTCCTCGTTGCTTTTTGCTGATGGCTGTGCAGCAATGCTTGTTCAAAATGTGCAAACGGAGTATAAAGGTATTCATATCAATAACTTTTTTTCGGATGTATCTTTTAAAGGAAAAAAAGATATGGCATGGGAGCTTTCTTCTAAAGGATTTTTAATGACACTAACCGGATATGTTCCTGATCTGATAAAAGAAGATTTTAAAGAACTTGTTCATAAATCCTTATTTACTTCAGGTAAAAAAATACAAGACATATCACATTGGTGTATACATCCGGGTGGAAAGAAAATCCTGGATAGTATTTGCAGCAGCCTTAAAATAAAAAATGATTTGCTGCATTACTCTTATGAAGTTTTAAATGATTATGGTAATATGAGTTCCCCTACCATTTTGTTTGTATTGAAAAAAATAATGGATGAAATGGAACAAAATGATACAAACAAATCCAACCTAATTTTTGCTGCTGCATTCGGACCGGGGCTTACAATGGAAACCTTTACCGCAACTTATGCTTAATTTAAAAAAACGCTCATACACAAAAGAACTCGGAGATGAGGAAGATATTCCTTTTGAAGATGTTTGTCAAAATTTGAGGGAATTAAATACAATAAACGAATTACTCGGTGGGCATAAAATCACAGTAACAGGAATAAAAAAACTAATTGAAAAAAACAGCACTAACAAACCTATCTCCATTTGTGAGATTGGTTGTGGTGGTGGAGATAATTTATTTGCTATTTATAATTATTGCAAAAAAAATAATATCAAGGCAAATTTTACAGGTATTGATATCAAAGAACAAAGTATTGAATATGCAAGACAAAGATATCCGGATTTATATGCCACATGGATCAAAAGCGATTATATTAATATAGACCTTTCTGAAAACAAACCCGATATCATTTTTTCATCTTTATTTTGCCATCATTTTACTGAACCTGAATTGATCGTAATGCTGGGCTGGATGAAAAACAATTCGAAAAAAGGTTTCTTTATCAATGATCTTCAACGGCATCCTGTTGCTTACTATTTAATAAAGATATTGTCTGGATTTTTTTCAAAATCATACCTTGTAAAAAATGATGCCCCACTTTCTGTTGCAAGATCAATAAAAAAAAATGAGTGGCAATCTTTACTGGCTGCTGCCGGAATATATCAATACAGCATAAATTGGAAATGGGCTTTCCGATATTTAATAGTTTCTAAAAATGAACAATGAAACTTTATATGACATTGCCATCATCGGTGGTGGTATAGGAGGTTTAACATTAGCTATTCAACTTGCTAAACAAAACTACCAGGTAATTTTATTTGAAAAAGAAAGGTATCCGTTTCACAAAGTATGTGGCGAATATATCAGCATAGAAAGTATGGATTTTTTGGAAAGCCTGGGATTGCCAATTCAACAAATGAACTTGCCTTTTATAAGTAAACTACATGTTACTTCTCCAGACGGCACTATCCTGAAAGCCAACCTGCCGCTTGGAGGATTTGGCATCAGCCGTTATAAAATTGATATTGACCTTAAAAATATTGCCCAAAAGGAAGCTGCTACTATTCTTGAAAATTGTAAAGTTGAGGAAGCTGTTTTGGAAAATGAAATATTCAAAATTCAAACAACGGCAGGGGAATTTAAAAGCAAGGTATGTTGCGGAAGCTTTGGTAAAAGAAGCAACCTCGATATCAAATGGAAAAGATTATTTATTAACCGATCAAGTAATAAACTAAATGATTTTGTAGGTTTTAAATATCATATTCAAACAAAGTTTGCCGTGGATACCATTGCCCTCCATAATTTTAAGAACGGGTATTGCGGTATATCTAAAATTGAAGATGATAAATATTGTATTTGTTGCCTGAGCAGTATTGCTAACTTAAAAGAGAGCAATAATTCCTTTGAACTAATGGAAAAAAATATTTTAAGCAGGAACCCTTTTCTTAAAGATGTTTTTGAAAATGCCACTAAATTATTTAAGCAGCCTGTTACGATCTCACACATATCATTTAATCAGAAAACACAGGTAGAAAATAATATAATTCTGTTTGGTGATGCAGCGGGCATGATAACTCCTTTGTGTGGTAACGGAATGAGTATGGCTATGCACGCCGGTAAAATTGCCGCTGGTTTCATCAGTGAATTCCTGCAGGGAAAAATATCCAGGCTACAAATGGAAAAAAACTATACCGTTGAATGGGAAAAAACATTTGGAAAAAGGTTGAGAACAGGCAGGATGATACAACGCTTCTTTGGAAAGATCTGGGTTACGAACCTGTTTGTAAAAGTCATGAAATTATCCCCATCTCTTACTCGTCTCCTGATCAGGCAAACACATGGTAAAAGTTTTTAAGTAATTGATAGATAAGCGTATTAATCGAATCTGAACGAATTAATAAGATGTATCCGAATCTAATTGCAATCGTTATCATCCTCCCTCTCCTTTTGGAGAGGGCTGGGGTGAGGTGCTTACCCGATCCGCTTATCTGCCTCCCGCATGATACGAAAGAGTTCATTGGTCTTCTTTAAAAATTTCTTTCCTTTTTTATATGGCCATGGTTTTACACCGGTACTTCTATTATACTTACTGATCGTATATAAAGCTTTCCAGTGTTTCAATATTTCGCGGTATGCACCAAACAATGTATAACCGGTGTCGTAAAAATGATTGGGCTCTGCACCACAACCATTGTACTCAAGAATAGCAAAATTTCTTCCTTGTTTCAGGTCTTCAACATTACTGCACATGATATCATACCTTCCGTAAAAAAAATCATTGATACGATGGCTGATAGAATCAAAA
The DNA here is from genome assembly GCA_031422055.1 of Ferruginibacter sp. GTDB lineage: Bacteria > Bacteroidota > Bacteroidia > Chitinophagales > Chitinophagaceae > Ferruginibacter. The sequence goes on along the minus strand of JANOPU010000019.1, from coordinate 10,659 downwards.
ACGGAAACAAGGTTCTCATCAATATGTTCTTTAAGGTCAACAAAATGTGCGCCCCTGTTATGATTGGCTGCATAGCTCAAAACATATTTCTCTTTTGCCGGTACTACTTTGCTCCACATTTCTTTATGCTTACTATGAAGTTCCCCTGTACGTTTAGCAGCTTTCGGATGTTTTAATATCAATTCTTCCAGGGTATGTATTCCGTCGCCGGTAACATGCAGTGGAATTTTATGTAAAAAACCTGTTACAACTCCTTTTGTATCTTTTGGATGCCTGATATAAAAAACACTTACTTCCATTGGGTAATGAACCATTTCCTGTACAATATATTCTACCGGTATCATTGAATGATAATGATACAATTCATCTTCATGATCAATTTTCCGGAAAAGAATACCCTGCCCTCCTACTTCCGGCTTAACAATGAGCGGATAGGGAATGCCGGCAGTATGTATCTTTTCTAATATTTCAGAAAACCCTTCTTTTGGTAATACATTGAAAGTTTTAGGATAAAGTTCAAGTGGCAACAGGTCATACATTTCCTTCTTTGGTTCCCCATCCATGCCGCCAAAAGTGATCTTGGGATTACTGGGAGTAAAGAACCAAACTGACCGGGAACGTAACATATACAAAAGCCACATTGGTACGATCGGAGCATATAATAATTTAAAAGGCCAGGCTTCCCAGTTTGTTATTTTTGTAAAGAAATTCTTCAAATAAGTAGATTATATTTTAAATTAAATACCACATAACTATCATCAATGATAAAATGTTGTTTACTTTGTTGTACAAATTTATAGTATATGCATGTACCTACAATGGCAGAATTTATAGCCAAAGGCGAACATCCCGAAGTATTATTTTGGGTTGGTTGTGCCGGAAGTTTTGATCAGCGTGCACAAAAGATCACCAAAGCTTTTGCAACAATTCTTGATAAAGTTGGAATCAAGTATGCAATTTTAGGAAAAGAGGAAATGTGCACAGGTGATCCTGCAAGACGTGCCGGAAATGAATTCATGTTTCAGATGATGGCTTACCAGAATATTCAACTATTGAATGGTTATGAAATAAAAAAGATCGTAACTGCTTGCCCACATTGTTTTAATGTAATAAAGAACGAATACCCGGTATTGGGCGGTAATTATGAAGTGATTCATCATGCAACTTTTTTACAACAACTGATCGATGAAGGGAAAATAAAAATGACGCAAGGCGAAAGTTTTAAAGGAAAGAAAATAACATACCATGACAGTTGTTACCTGGGAAGAGCCAATAATATTTATGAAGCTCCCCGGAAAGTTCTGGAAGCTTTGGATGCATCGTTGATAGAAATGAAGCGCTGTCGCAGTAACGGCTTGTGTTGTGGTGCCGGAGGAGCACAAATGTTCAAAGAAGAAGAAAAAGGAACAACCCGAATCAATATTGAAAGAACCAATGAAGCATTAGAAACAGGCGCAAATATTATTGCGGCCGCCTGCCCTTTTTGCAATACGATGCTAACAGATGGCGTAAAGAATAAAGAAAAAGAAGAGGATGTGGCTGTGATGGATATTGCGGAGTTAGTTGCTGCTTCAATGATTGCTTAAAATTAGCATTGAATATTGAACATTGATTATTGAACATTTTTAGAAAAGTAGGAAATTTTCAATACCCAATATTCAATAACCAATTTTCAATTATACAGGCCTCCGGTTTTGAATTTATTTTTCATTCTTACCTTTGCCATATGGATACCAATTTTCAAAAACAATTACCATCAGATTTTCATAACGACTCCCGGGTAGGGATATACCAAAGCAACCGCTTGTTCCTCATCAGCGAAGCATTGGAAATAGAAGAAATGTTGCAAAAATTCGTTCAAAACTGGAACAGCCATGGTGATGCTGTAAAAGGTTATGCAAATTTGTTTTTCGGCAGATTTTTAATTTTTATGGCCGACGAAACAGCAACCGGTGTTAGCGGATGCAGTACGGATAGCTCAGTCCGCTTAGTAAAAACTTTTGAAACAAATTATAACGTTGACCTTTTTAACAGGCAGTCATTGGCTTTTATTATAAAAGAAAAAATTGAATTTCTCCCATTATCCCAGTTATCCTATGCATTTGAAAATACATTCATAAATGAAGAAAGCCTCTATTTCAACAACACTGTTCTCACCAAAAATCAATTAATTGAAAACTGGATCATTCCGGTTAAAGAAAGCTGGCTGATGAAGCAGTTGGCTAAACCTATTTAATTAGATTTCTCTCCACATCTCTATTTTTGTTAATAATTGCTGACATACTGTCACAATTCATCTCGTTTCAGTTACCTTTGTTAACTAAATTTTTGAATGATACATGCAGGCATTGGTCTTAGATAAAACACATGATGAGAAACGACAAGGTGAAGCATTTGCACCTGCAGTTAGCATTATAAATAGGTTTCACAAGCATTTTTATATTGAAAGCTATGGCTGTGCTATGAACTTTGCTGATAGTGAGGTAGTTGCCTCTATTTTGCAAGCAAACGGATTTGGGGCAACTACTGATGAAAAAAGCGCAGACCTTATCCTGATAAATACATGCTCTATCAGGGAAAAGGCCGAAGACAGGGTCAGAAAAAGATTAACTGAATTCAGACAATTAAAAAGATCAAACCCCGGATTGATCATCGGCGTGTTAGGCTGCATGGCTGAAAGGCTCAAATCGGCCTTTTTAGAAGAAGAAAAACTGGTTGATATCGTTGTAGGCCCTGATGGTTATCGGAGCCTCCCAATATTAATTGAAGAAGCCAATGGTGGACAGAAAGGCGTAAATGTTTTGTTGAGCAGGGATGAAACCTATGCCGATATTTCCCCGATCCGTTTAAACAGCAATGGTGTGAATGCATTTGTAAGCATCATGCGTGGCTGTAATAATATGTGTTCATTTTGTGTAGTTCCTTTTACCAGGGGACGGGAAAGAAGTCGAAGTGCAATGAGTATTTTACAGGAATGTAAAACGCTCTTTAATGATGGTTATAGGGAAGTAACTTTACTGGGTCAAAATGTTGATAGTTATCACTGGATCAATGAGGAAACAAATGAAGCAGTTAGTTTTGCCCAGTTAATGGAAAAAGTTGCCCTGATATCTCCATTGCTAAGAGTACGTTTTTCTACATCACATCCAAAAGATATCACCGACGATGTTTTGTTCACCATCAAAAAATATGAAAACATCTGCAATTACATACACTTGCCGGTTCAAAGTGGAAGCAGCCGTGTATTACAGATGATGAACCGGACCTATAGCCGTGAATGGTACATTTCAAAAGTTGACCGCATCAGGGAAATCATTCCTGAATGTGGGTTATCAACAGATATGATCGCAGGTTTTTGTACAGAAACTGAAGAAGATCATCTAGAAACTTTGAGCCTGATGGAATATTGCAAATACGACCTTGCCTATCTTTATTTTTATTCAGAAAGGCCCGGAACCTTGGCTGCACGGCGTTTTGAAGATGATGTTCCCCTGGATACAAAAAAACGAAGATTGCAGGAACTGGTTAACCTTTACCGTGATCATTCGCTTATCAGCATGCAAAAAGATGTTGGAAAGATTTTTAAAGTTTTGGTAGAAGGCTATTCAAAGAAAAGCGAAAATGAATTACATGGAAGAGCAGATAATAATAAGGTTGTAGTATTTCCAAAGGAGAATTATATAAAAGGAGACTATGTTTTGGTTAAGATCACAGACTGCACAGCAGGAACATTATTGGGAAAGGCAACCCCCTCCGCCCCCTAAAGGGGGAACCGGGGTCTCATGAATCAAAGTGATTTTATTATTGCAGTATTTGAAATTGTAGAAATGAAAGGAAATATGTTTTATGGAGCGGATCCGATAATTTTTGAACTGGCAAAAAAGTTAAGAAATAATGTTACAAATGAAGAGATGATCTTATGGGGAATATTGAAAGTTAAATTTCCAACATTAAAATTCAGAAGACAGCATCCTGTTTCAATCTATATAGCGGATTTATATTGTCATTCACAAAAATTAATAATAGAAATTGATGGCAGTATTCATAATCTTGAAGAAGTGAAATTGAATGATGAGCAACGACAAAAAGATCTCGAAAATTTAGGAGTAAGGGTAATATGTTTTACTAATAAAGAGATCAGAAATAATTTAGACACAGTAATTCAATTAATTGAAAAGAATATTAAATAATTATAAACTAAAGTTCCCCCTTCAGGGGGCGGAGGGGGTTATATGGATCAACAATCAATAAAAAATCGTTTCGGTATCATTGGTAATTCACCGGCATTGAATCATGCACTGAATGTTGCGGTACAGGTTGCCAATACAGATTTAAGTGTTTTAATAAATGGTGAAAGTGGCGTAGGAAAAGAAGTCTTTTCACAGATCATTCATGCACTCTCTGCAAGAAAACATAATCCGTTCATTGCAGTAAACTGTGGTGCCATTCCGGAAGGCACTATTGATTCGGAATTATTTGGCCATGAAAAAGGATCGTTCACAGGTGCAGTTGATAGCAGGAAAGGATATTTTGAAACAGTGAATGGCGGTACGATCTTCCTGGATGAGATCGGAGAAATGCCGCTGGGAACACAGGCACGGCTTCTTCGTGTACTTGAAGCAGGTGAATATATTCGTGTTGGCAGCAGTAAGGTGCAGAAAACGGATGTGAGGGTTATAGCAGCATCCAACAAAGAGTTACTGGAATATACCCATAACGGCCGGTTCAGGGAAGACCTGTATTACCGTTTAAATACAGTGCCAATAAGAGTTCCTGCTTTAAGAGACCGAAAAGAAGATATCTATATATTATTCAGAAAATTTGCAACGGATTTTGCTGACAGGTATAAATCTTCCCCGGTTCAATTAACGGATGATGCTAAAGACATTCTTATCAATTATCCCTGGCCCGGAAATGTAAGAGAATTGAAGAATATAGCAGAACAGATATCTGTATTGAGCAAAGAAAAAACGATCAATGCAGAACAATTAAAGGCTTTTCTACCTGAACACAATTATTCAAGGTTACCTGTATTGGTTGGAGGAAGCGGAAGTGTAAGTCATGCTGAATTTGCAAATGAAAGAGAGATCTTGTATAAACTCTTTTTCGATATGAAGAAGGATGTAAATGAATTGAAAAAAATGTTTTACGACCTGTTACAAAATCCTTCAATGGCACAACATGCACCTTTATACAGCCAGGACAATAGTAACAGTAATTTAAAAGAACTGAATCTAACTGGTAATAACAACATGTTTCATCAGCCTTCCCAGGCTGTTATCTTGCAAAATGATAAAGCCATTCAACAACATGAAGATGTTGAAGAATCTCTTAGCATAGTTGATAAAGAAAAAGAACTGATCATTAAAGCATTAAAAAAACACCGGGGAAAACGAAGGGATGCTTCATTGGATCTTGGAATCAGTGAAAGGACTTTATACAGGAAACTGAAAGAATACGATATTGAAAACCTGTAAATGGGAAGTGGCTAGTGGAAAATAGCTAGTGGGATTATGCTTTATACGATTTAAACCGTTAAACGATTTTAGTAAAATAATACAAATGCAAAAACAGAATCCATATATATTATTTCTGACTTCCGTTCTGCTGCTAACGATCTTCAGTTTTGCAACTTGTAAATATTCCTTTAAAGACACTTCCCCTATTCCTCAAGAAGTTAAAACATTCAGGGTAAATTATCTGGAAAATAAAGCTCAATATATTAACACTCAATTGAGTCCGCAACTTACCGAAAGATTGAAACAAAAGATCATAAATACTACGAGGTTACGGCAAACAAATGATGATGATGCCCAATATGACATCAGTGGATATGTATCGCAATATTTTACCAGTACTATTAGTATTACGGGTAACAACTCGAGCGGTAACAGGCTTACCGTAGGATTTCACCTTACATTTAGAAACTCAGTGGATGACAAAAAAAATTTTGAAACAGATCTTATCCGGACATTCGATTTCCCGGCTACACAATCTTTAACACAAGCGGAATCTTCATTGAACAACGAAATTGTTAAAAATTTGGTAGATGAAATTTTTAATAAAATATTTTCCAACTGGTAATTTTTGATGATTGACCATTTATCATTTAGCTTTGGGTTATGCAGGAATTATTCTTACAATTATTTAACAAAAATATTGATGACTCAGGTTCACAGGACCTGCTTATGAATATCACAAAAGAATATCCTTATTTTACAGCTCCCCATTTTTTCCTTTTGCAAAAAACAGACAATACCGATCCTGAATATGAAAAAATTGCTGCTAAAACTGCTTTGCATTTTGACAATCCTTTTTTGCTGAATTACAGGTTGTTGAAGGAGGTTGAGGTTGAGGAAAAGGTTGAGGTTGAGGTTGAAGCAAAGGTTGAGGTTGAGGCAAAGGTTGAGGTTGAGGCAAAGGTTGAGGCAAAGGTTGAGGTTGAGGCGAAGGTTGAGGTTGAGGCGAAGGTTGAGGTTGAGGCAAAGGTTGAGGTTAAGGTTGAGGAAAAGGTTAAGGTTGAGGAAAAGGTTGAGGTTGAGGAGATGATCTTTGAGCCACTGTTTGCTTCTGATTATTTTGCATCACAAGGCATTAAACTGAGTGAGGATATGCAATCAGGTGATAAGCTAGGCAAGCAACTGAAAAGCTTTACGGAATGGTTGAAAGGCATGAAAAAGATCCATGAGAACAAAGAATCAGCAGCAAGTGAACAAATTGACATTGCAGTGCAAAATCTTGCAGAAAAAAGCAATATTGATGCTAATATTATAACCGAATCTATGGCAGAGGCATATATACTTCAGGGGAAAATGAAAAAAGCAAGGGAAACCTTTGAAAAATTAAGTTTGATTAATCCTGCTAAAAGCGCTTACTTTGCAGCCAAAATAGAATCGATCGTTTAGAATCATAAACGGGCGTTTCATCAAAAAATAAGTTTTAAATTAAATTACATGTTAGCATTATTTGGTGTACTAATTATTATTGCCTCTGTAATACTTGGGCTGATTGTTTTAATTCAGAATCCAAAAGGCGGAGGATTATCAGGGACTTTTGGCGGTTTGGGCAACCAGTTGATGGGTGTTAAACAAACTACAGATGTATTGGAAAAAGGAACCTGGGTTTTTGCAGGCATCGTAGGTTTACTATGTTTAATGTCTCCTGCCTTTATTCCTAAAGAAGGATCAGCTACTTCCGGAGATGATCTTATTAAGGGTATTTCTACCTCCCCTGCCCAGCAACCTGCAAAACCAGCTAATACAGTACAAATGCCAGTTGATACAAATAAAAAATAATCTTTTTATAATATAATTACAACCTCGCTTGTTCATGGCGGGGTTTTTTATTTTACTTTGTTGAAAGATTTCTAAAGCAGAAAATGAAAAAAAAAATACTGATTTTATTTCTACTATTTCTGGTTGCAGGATTATATATATCCTGGAAAATTTTTGGGCCCACTATTTCCGCACCAGAAAATAAATATTTCTATATTAGTTCCGGCGCTTCCTATAATGAAGTAAAAACGAACCTGGGTGATCAAAAGATCATATCGGGAAGTTTTTTCTTTGATCTGATAGCCAAAAGGGTAAAATATAATAAAAATATCAAAGCAGGGCGTTACGAAATCAAAACAGGAAGTAATTTGATTAATCTTATACGTATACTTAAAGCCGGAAGGCAATCACCGGTAAGGCTTGTAATAAATAAGATCAGAACCAAAGAGGATTTTGCTGGTAAGATTGGCCAGCAATTTGAGATTGATTCAACTGAAGTGATCCATTTCATTACTAACAATGATTCCCTCATTAAATTTCATTTAGATACCAATACGGTTTTAACTGCAATCATTCCAAACACTTACCTGTACTGGTGGAATGTTTCTTTTAAGAATATGTTTACACGTTTTACAGATCAAAAAGAAAAATTCTGGAATGCTAAAAGATCACAAAAGGCTGTTTTATTGAATTTAACTCCTGAACAGGTATATACTATGGCAAGTATTGTTGAAGAAGAAACGATCAAACAGCAGGATAAAGGACTTATTGCAAGCGTTTATATCAACCGTATAAAAAAAGGTATGAAACTGGAAGCAGATCCAACTGTAAAGTATGCCATGCGTAATTTTGGAATTAAGCGTGTTTTACACGGCCATCTTGCTTTTCCTTCATTATACAATACCTATCAGCATACCGGTTTACCTCCCGGCCCAATATGCACCCCATCCATCAATACCATAGATGCAGTTTTAGATGCTCCAAAAACCAATTATATATTTTTTGTTGCTAAACCAGATTTCAAAGGATATTCTAACTTTGCTGAAACTTACAAGCAACACTTGTTATTTGCACAAGCTTATCGGCGGGCATTGGATAGTTTAATCAGCAGCAGAAATAAATAAATAGGTTCGAAAGGTTTCAGAAGTTAATATCAACTTTAGAATCTCATATTTTTCTTATTGTTTATGAATATTTTTAAACCAATTAAACCCGGATTTTGCAATTGAAATAGTAATGAGAGGAAAAAAGGCAATAAAGACTGGTATTTGGGCAGATTTTTTGGACGAAATCATAGTGAACTATGGAGAGATCAAAAAATCAAACAAATGCCTGTGTTTGAAGCATTTTTTCTCGTAATAGATTTCAACTGCAAATTCTGGGTTAAACGTCTTTAACTTTTTAAACAGTTTAAAAGCCAGTGATAAAACTTCAAAGATTAATCATTACAAAAGGTCCAATTGGTTTTATATTAAATAAAAGTAAACACTGGCATCTGCCTGGTTTTGAGGGTGTTCCGCTATATGATGTAGTTCGATTTTTTTACAGGCAATTAATGACACACGGGCTATCTGAAAGATCTTCTGCCATTTCGTATAATTTTATCATGGCAATTCCCCCTTCCTTTTTATTCTTATTTACACTTATCCCAAATCTTCCTTTTATTTCTAAAAAAAGTATACAGACGCAACTACATGCCCTGGTATTTGATATCATTCCATCGAAAGTTTATAATAAAGAAATAATAAACTTTATTGACTCTTTTATTTACGATTCAAAAATCGGTTTATTGTCATTTGGCTTATTATTCTCTTTATTTTTTGCATCCAGTGCCATGATGGGTTTAATGCGGGCTTTCAATAAAAAAAATCTTGGCTTTCAAAAAAGAAAAGGACTTCATGAAAGATGGGTAGCTATAAAACTGACTATCATTTTATTTGGGCTTTTATTGGGTTACCTTTTATTATTAATATCACAGGGAGCTATTTTAAAAATACTTGTAAAAAACAGCTCCTTGCGTGAAATAATTTCGTACACGAGATGGGGGTTAATTGTACTCCTGGTATTCTTCGCCATTGCCTTTATTTTTAAATTTGTACCGGCTGTTCATAAAAGATGGAAGTTGAATTCACCGGGAACAATAGTTGCAACTTTTCTAAGCATTCTGGCATCTATCGGTTTTTCGGCATTTGTAAAGAACTTTGCCAGCTACAATGTACTTTACGGATCTATTGGTACCATTATGATGATCATGGCACTTATTTATGTCAATTCTCTGGCATTACTGATCGGTTTTGAATTGAACGTAAGTATTAAATCCTTAAAAGCTATCGCTACTCAAAGAGACCTTGACGAAAAAAAGGCGATGCAATAATTTTATCTAAACGGTATCTGCTGTAACACATTATTTAATTAACTTTATCACTTAACTAAAAAATTATGAAAAAAATGCATAAACTTATTACTGGCGTCATTATAGCAGCCATGTTTGCTTTTTCAACTTCTGGTCCCCTTTCTATCGGAAGCGAAATGCCAAAAGCAACCCTTAAAATGAAAGATATTTCCGGTAAGGAAATCAGCATGAAAGAAGTAGTAAAAGACAATGGTATTTTGGTGATGTTCAGTTGCAATACTTGTCCGTATGTTGTAAAAAACGAAGATCGAATTATTGCAATAGGCGATTACGCACAAAAAATGAAAGTTGGCGTTATATTATTAAATAGTAATGAAGCGCAACGAAGAGATGATGACAGTTTTGATGAAATGAAAACGTATGCCAAAGACCAAAAATACAACTGGAATTATGTTGTTGATAATAACAGCGAAGTTGCAGATGCATTTGGAGCTAACAGAACTCCCGAGTGTTTTTTATTTGATAAGAACCTTAAACTGGTTTACCATGGCGCTATAGACGACAACCCTTCAGATGCAAGTTCAGTTAAAAGGAAACATCTAAGTGAAGCCATCAATGAACTGGTTGCCGGTAAAGATATCTCCGTTAAAGAAAGTAAAAGTGTTGGATGTACGATCAAAAGGAAGAGTTAAGAGGTTTAGGGTAAAAGGTTTGCGGTATTGAGGATTTAGTATTGTAGATTATTATTGAATAAGTTTATGAGCCTCACTTGTAAAAGTGGGGCTCATTTTATTATTTCGCCTCTGCCACAGGATCAAATGAATGATCTTTCATTGATGATGCCGAATTATTTGAATGTGCTATAACTTCTTTCAATGTTTCTTCAAATTCTGATGCTGACATTTCGCCTTCAAAAAATTTCCGGTAACCGGTTTTTGTATTAATCATCAAGGTCGCCGGAATAGATCCGCTCCAGGATGTATCGGCCTTAGGGCAGAAATAATCTGCATCTGTTTCATTAAGCCAAACAAT
>JANOPU010000018.1:0-2682 GCA_031422055.1 Ferruginibacter sp. | reverse complement strand
AAACAGGCTATTATCGTACACTGTGTATCGCATAAATCTAAAATCGTAAATCTAAAATCCGAAATCGAACCCTATCTTTGCACACTTTTTAATAATTATGATAAGTGCAAATAATATAACGCTGGCATACGGAAAGCGGGTTTTGTTCGATGAAGTGAACATCAATTTTACAAAAGGAAATTGTTATGGTGTCATTGGTGCAAATGGTGCAGGGAAATCCACTTTTTTAAAGATTATCAGTGGAGAAATTGAACCAAATAAAGGTACGATAGATATAACTCCCGGTGAAAGAATGGCAGTCTTGAATCAAAACCAATTTGCTTTTGATGAAGAAACAGTTTTGAATACCGTTATGATGGGCCACAAAAAGATGTGGAAAGTAATGCATGAAAGAGATGCTATTTATGCTAAAGAAGATTTTACTGAAGCAGATGGATTAAAAGCAGGAGAACTGGAACATGAATTTGGAGAAATGGGTGGGTATACCGCTGAAAGTGATGCTGCAACATTTTTAAGTGAACTTGGTGTAAAAGACGAATTGCATCAGGTGCTTATGAAAGATATCAGTGCCAACCTTAAAGTAAGGGTTTTACTTGCACAGGCCTTGTTTGGCAATCCGGATATTTTATTGTTAGATGAGCCTACCAATAACCTTGATGTGGAAACGATCAGCTGGCTTGAAAACTTTTTAGCTGATTATCAGAATATCGTTTTAGTTGTTAGCCATGACAGGCACTTTCTGGATTCTGTTTGCACACACGTAGCTGATGTTGATAAACAGAAAATAAAAATTTATACGGGCAACTATACGTTCTGGTACGAAAGTTCGCAATTGGCTGCCAGACAGGCTTCAGATAAGAACAAAAAGACTGAAGATAAGAAAAAGGATCTGCTCGAATTCATAGCACGATTTAGTGCCAATGCTTCCAAATCGAAGCAAGCAACATCCCGTAAAAAAGCTTTGGATAAATTGGTTTTTGAAGATATCACTCCAAGTAATAGAAAATATCCGGGTATTATTTTTAAACAGGAGAGGGAAGTTGGAAATGAAATTTTAAAAGTGGATAACCTGGCAAAATCAATTGATGGGAAATCAATTTTTAACCGGATAAAATTTGATATACAAAAGGGCGATAAGATCGCATTTATAAGCCGCGACCCTATCGCATTAACCACTTTCTTCGAAGTTGTCAATGGCAGAGTGAAAGCTGATAGCGGTACTTACGAATGGGGAACTACCGTAACTACAGCTTATCTTCCCAATGATAATACTGAATATTTTACAGGCAGTTCCTATAATTTAATGGATTGGTTACGCCAGTACGTACCACCTTCAACTAAGGATGTTGACGAGGATTTTTTACGCGGTTTTCTGGGTAAAATGTTATTTAGCGGGGATGAAATTCTAAAAAAGACAAATGTACTCAGCGGAGGAGAAAAAGTTCGTTGTATGATAAGTAAGATGATGTTACAAAATCCCAATGTGCTGATTTTGGATGAACCAACCAACCATCTTGATCTGGAAAGTATCATTTCTTTCAATGATAATATGATAGCATATAATAGTATCATTTTATTAACTACACATGATCACCAGTTTATGCAAACAGTTGCTAATAGAATTATTGAGATCACTCCAAAAGGCATGATTGATAAACTGATGACCTATGATGAATATTTAACCGACGAAAGAGTGAAGGCTATGAGAGAGGAGTTATATAGTTAAAAAGCTGTTAGCCGCAAGCTATGAGCTATAAGCTCTTGATCATAATAGTGAGTTTTGTAATTATCATATTAATATATTTAACAGGATACCATTAACAATCATACTGTATGGCTAACAGCTAACGGCTAATAGCTAACAGCTTTTTAGCATGAAACAAAAATTTACATCTGTACTGGATTTTTTTTATCCGCCGTTTCAAAAACTCATGCCTTTAGAAACTTTCAGGTATGCAGCTTGTGGCGGAATGAATACGGTACTTGGACTATTTGTTTATTTTGTTGGGTATCAATATGTTTTTGCCAGAAAGAATTTTGATTTCGGATTCTTTGCTTTTAAGCCACATATTGCGGCAATGTTTCTGGCTTTTTGTTTTTCGTTCTCTTTTGGTTTCCTGTTGAATAAATTTATTGTATTTACGGGGTCTAATTTAAAGGGCAGGATTCAACTGTTCCGGTATTTTCTCAGCTTCTCATTTAACCTTATAATCAATTACCTTTTATTAAAACTTTTGGTGGAAATGTTTTTGTGGAATGCATTGTTAAGCCAGGTGATCACAACATGTATCATTATTACAATTAGTTATCTGACTCAGAAACGGTTTAGCTTTAAGGTAAAAAAATAGCCCCTCCGTAGAAACGGAGCGGCCTTTTCGATTGCTTGCCATATGTAAAATTCTTAAAAATCTTTTTTTGTAATCATTTTCCACTTATCTTGCTCTCCGTAAAAACGGCCTTTAAATTGCCTGCCAGCATTTTTCGATTGCCTGTTCAACTGCAAGTTCAACGATGAGTGGTTTATGGTCAGACGATCGGGCACTCTCCACGACTTTGGCGCTGAGGGGCAGGGATTGGAAGCCCCGAGAAAATATGTAGTCCAAGGGAGGCGAATTGAGAAAACGCTTGATTTTCTGCACTTCTTTGACGGCTTCCGAACCTCGCACGAGGTCCAGAAAGTCG
>JANOPU010000017.1:0-8001 GCA_031422055.1 Ferruginibacter sp. | reverse complement strand
CGGGTTCTAAGACGCCAATAGAGTGAACGGGGTTTGTAGTTTGCCTTGCTTTTTTGCAAACTACTAAACGTCATTCATATTTTTTCCTTTGGCCAATGGTGGTAACTCGCAATGACGAAAAACTCTCGCAATGACGAGAATTATGTAATAATAAAAAATGCGCCTCAAATTGAAGCGCATCTCAGCATTAATATTTATTTAATTTTAACTTTTTCCAGGGTATACTTCCAAAGCTTTCTCTAAACAATCCATCGCTTTATTGATTGCATCTGCATTTAAAACATACGCAAGCCTTACTTCTTTTGTTCCAAGTCCGGGTGTGCTGTAAAAACCGGTAGCAGGCGCAAGCATAATTGTTGCTCCTTCAAAACTAAAATCTTCCAACAACCATTGACAGAATTTATCACAATTATCAATGGGTAAACTTGCCATGGCATAAAATGCACCACCCGGGTTCGGGCAAAATACGCCGGGAATTGCATTTAATCTTTTTACAATAGTATCCCTGCGGAGTTTATATTCAGCTTTGGTTGTATCAAAATAATTATCAGGCAGGTCAACGGCTGCCTCGCCAAGAACCTGGGCATAAAATGGTGGGCTTAACCTGGCCTGTGCAAATTTCATGGCTGCATCGAGTATACCTTTATTCTTTGTAATAAATGCACCGATACGGCCACCACAGGCACTATAACGTTTACTAATCGTATCCATCAAAATTACATGTTGTTCAGCTCCTGCCAGGTGCATAGCACTGGTATGTGTACCATCATAACAAAACTCACGGTAAGCCTCATCTGCAAAAAGAAAAAGATCATGTTTCATAACGATCTGTTTCAGCGTTTCCATTTCTGAAGCACTGTATAAATAACCAGTTGGATTATTCGGATTGCAAACAACGATCGCTTTGGTTTTTGATGTAATCGCTTTTTCAAAATCTTCAATAGGTGGCAATGCAAATCCTGATTCGATATCACTTCGGATCGGTTTTACAACGACATCTGCCTGAATGGCAAATCCATTGTAATTTGCATAGAATGGTTCAGGAATGATCACTTCATCACCAGCATCCAGACAGGCCATAAAACCAAACAAAATTGCTTCACTACCACCCGTTGTTATAATGATCTCATCAGCAGTAATATTGATATTATTCTTTGCATAATACTGAACTAATTTTTTTCGATAGCTTTCATTACCGGCGCTATGGCTATATTCCAGTACTTTAATATTGCAATTGCGTACAGCATCCAGAATTGTTGGTGGTGTTTCAATATCAGGTTGCCCTATGTTTAAATGATATACTTTAGTGCCTCTTTTCTTCGCCGCTTCGGCATAAGGAACCAATTTTCGTATAGGAGATGCGGGCATTTCAATGCCACGTTTGCTGATTGTTAACATGAAGCAAAGATAAATAGTTCTTAGTTCTTAGTTCTTAGTTCTTAGTTAAACTATAAACAGTAAAGGTAGTTCAACTATTACAACAACAACTATGAACTAAAAACTGTGAACTTGTATTTAGTCTTCTTCATAAAACTCTACCTCATGTTGTTTTAAAAAAGCCTTGATCGTATCAACATGGATACATTGACCCAAATGTAAAAATGAATAGTCTGAAATTTTCTTAACGCCATTGTTAACCATAATTTCTTTATCAATCAGATCAAAACCCAGATGCAGGTGCTTGGTGGAAAATTGCATACCATAAATAGTTCCTTTGTCATCGAACAATGGGCCGCCGCTTTGGCCGCGTAAACCAGGAGTACTTAATTCAATTCCGTACAAATGATTTTGTTCCGCCAGAAATCTGGTCACCATTCCTTCAATGGGAAATTGAGGTGAATGACTGATACCTTCTTTTGTCCATTCAATATCATCGTGAGTTGTATTGAAAGTAAAATTGTTGAATTCCGGAAATGGAAACCCAAGCCGGCAAAGGAATTTACCCTGTTTTATTCTGGAAGTATCTTTTAAAAATTTTGCACAATCCTGGTAATGCAGCGTTTTATAGTCATTGAATTTTATAATAGCCAGATCTAAAGTTGGATGAGCATGACAGGTAAAACCACTCATACTATCAACACAATCAACAAAATTATTCTTTACTTGAATGACTGTATCAGGATTATATTTATATTTCAATTCCAACCCTTTTAGCTGCATTTTATATTTCCCGTCATTTACAATTAACTGTCTTTCTTTTTTAAAACTGATAAAATGATTATTGATATTTTCCGCACCTAAAAGTAATTCGGCAACATGCTTGCAGGTAATTGCATATCCTTTATCATTAACAAAAAATATAGTGGAAGATCCGGGTATCAGTTGTTTACCGCCATAAGTACGTATGATCGAATTTACCGGCCTTGTAAATTTTGAAACTCTTTCAATTGCTGAAATGAACATAGATAGTATTTTTTAAAAATATGATTTTATTTTCTTTACAAATAAACAATATAAATTTAAAGTTAAAAGAAATCAATCTTTTTTCTAATCATTTAAGTTAACAATATTGACAATCAGGAATGATTTTTAGAATTGCTTAAAGAAAGATGTTGAGATATTTTGTCTGTAAACCAGATTAAATAAATGAAGGGTATAAAAAACCTCCGAAGATTCCGGAGGTTTTTTATGAAAATTGAATTCCTTATTTCTTTTACTAGTTAGCAGTTTCTGCTTTTGTTTTAGTTTTTGCTGTTTTTTTAGTTTCGGTCTTAGTCTTGGTATCAGCAGCAGGCATTACATTTTCAGCCGCCGCTGGTGCCGATGTTCCATTTAATTTAGCGTAATCTTCTTTGCTTAAAACCTCTCCTTTAATTGTAATGCTTTTCACTTCATCAACTCCGGCAAATTTTACAGTAAGATGTTTTTCAAATGCGCCAATATTTGCTGCATTATAAGTAGCTTTTATTTCACCTGCGCTACCATTCATAATGGGTGCTTTAGTATAATCGCCAATAGTACAACCACATGTTGGATTAGCCTGTTCAATGATCAATGGTTCAGCACCCACATTTAGTACACTGAAAATTGCCGTGGTTGGATTACCTTGTTGTAGTTTACCGAGGTCAATTACTTCAGATTTGAACTTAGCAACTTCAGCTGCTTTCTTTTTTTCAGAACCTTGAGCAAACAATAAAACTGAAAATGTTAATGCGGAAATGGAGAATAATAATTTTTTCATGTTGTCTTATTTTTTAAAAGTTTTTGGTTTATTTATTTTTTAAATCGTTTAAACTAGTGTTTTCGGGTGCACTGGCAGCAGGTGTTTTCCAAACCTCCCCTTTTATTGTAATTTGCTTTGAACCGGTTTCATTATATGTGATGGTAATGGTTTTGGTGAAAGCTCCTTCAGCAGCAGCATTATATCCAACAGTTATTTTACCATCCTTGCCGGGAAGAATAGCAGTTTCTTTATCCCATTCAGGTGTTGTGCATCCACAACTGGCTTGTACATTTGAGATCTTTAATGGTTGTTGACTGATATTCCTTACTGTAAAAACAGTATTAACTGGTTTTCCCTGGGGTATTTTGCCGAAATCATATACATCTTCTTTAATCAAGATGGCTTCTTCTACCGGTGTTTTTTGCTCAGTTTTAGCATCCGAAATAATAGTAGATGCAGTTTTTGAAACTTCCTGAGCAAATATTGACATTGACGTACAAACAACAGCAGCCAAAAACAATATTTTCTTCATAATTCTTTTTTAAGAGTTCAAAGATACAAAAACGTTTGAATTAGACGAAAATTGTGATGCAGTTTACAGTTTTTTAACAAAGACGGGCAAAATCAATATTTTTACATCATATTTATAATATATGGATAATCAGGATGCCGCTTTACAGGAAAAATTAAGTTTCGATCATTTCAGGAATGAGGTTTTGAAGGATTATAGAATATGCTGTGAAAGCAGGGAGGCCAGCCTGTTGGGAAGGAAGGAAGTGTTGACCGGCAAAGCAAAATTTGGCATTTTTGGTGATGGTATCGAGGTGGCACAGGTAGCTATGTCCAAATTTTTTAAACCCGGTGATTTCAGGGCCGGGTATTATCGTGACCAGACTTTTATGTTTTCCAGCGGCCTGGCTACTATTGAACAGTTTTTTTCACAACTTTATGCTGATCCGAATGTAGATCACGATCCTTTTAGTGCGGGAAGGCAAATGAATGCCCATTTTGCTACTAAAATGGTCAATGAAAAGGGGGAATGGCTTGATCTGGCCAATCTTAAAAATGTATCTTCAGACATTGCTCCAACAGCCGGTCAAATGCCCCGGGCCCTCGGTTTAGCATTTGCTTCAAAATCTTTCAGAAAGGTTGAAGTGCTAAAACAATATCCTGAACTTTCCAATAATGGAAATGAAGTATGTTTCTGTACCATTGGCGATGCGTCTACAAGCGAAGGTCATTTTTGGGAAACAATAAACGCTGCAGGAGTTTTGCAAGTACCACTGGCAGTTTTTGTTTGGGATAACGGGTATGGAATTTCAGTCCCAAAAAAATACCAGACCACCAAGTCTTCCATTTCAGATGCCTTATCCGGGTTTCAAAAAAATGAGGAAACCAATGGGATAGAGATTTACAAATTGAAAGGATGGGATTATGCCGGTATGTGCGAAGTATTGGAACACGCCGTTCAAAAAATCAGGGACACACACACACCGGCCATTTTTCATGTTGAAGAAATAACACAACCACAGGGGCATTCAACTTCGGGTAGCCATGAGCGGTATAAGCAGCCTGAAAGGCTTTCCTGGGAAAAAGAATGGGATTGCCTGAAGCAGATGAAAGCATGGATATTAACAAATGCTTTGGCAGAGGAAGATGAATTAACAGCCATTGAAGAGCATGCGGTAATATTTGTAAAAGAAAGTAAACAAAAAGCATGGGATAAATATATTCATCCGTTAAAAGAAATTGTTTCAAATGCGGTTAAAGTTCTAAGCCACGCCATACATTCCGAACCTGCCATTTCCAAAATTGTAAATGAATTGCAGTCATTGAAAGAGCCCATGCGCCGCGATGTATTAAAAGCTATGTCTACTGCATTGGATATTTTAGACAAGCATACCCCCGAGGTATCAGCTATTCAAAATTTTTATTCTACACTAAATGATCAGAGTATTAAATTGTATGATTCATATTTATACAACGAAGGCCCTGCATCCGCTTTAAAAGTTACTCCCGTACCCGTTTATTATGAGGATAATGCTTCTGCTGTAAATGGGTCAGAAGTATTGAATAATTATTTTGATCAGCTCTTTTTAAGCAACAATAAGGTGTTTGCTTTTGGTGAAGACCTTGGTCAAATTGGTGATGTAAACCAGGGCTTCAGCGGCTTACAGGAAAAGCATGGAAAACAACGGATCTTTGATACCGGTATCCGGGAACTTTCCATCATGGGGCAGGGTATTGGTATGGCTTTACGGGGTTTAAAGCCGATAGCAGAGATTCAATACCTTGATTATTTATTGTATGGATTACAACCATTAAGTGACGATGTCTGTACTACTCATTTTAGAACAGCAGGCCAGCAAAGTGTACCATTAATTGTTCGCACAAGAGGTCATCGGCTTGAAGGGATCTGGCATAGCGGTTCTCCAATGGGCATGATCATCAATGCACTTCGGGGTATGTATGTTTGTGTGCCACGTAATATGACACAGGCCGTTGGTTTTTATAATACTTTATTGCAAAGCAATGATCCCGGACTGGTGATC
Source organism: Ferruginibacter sp. (assembly GCA_031422055.1). Taxonomy (GTDB): domain Bacteria; phylum Bacteroidota; class Bacteroidia; order Chitinophagales; family Chitinophagaceae; genus Ferruginibacter. The sequence goes on along the minus strand of JANOPU010000017.1, from coordinate 2,286 downwards.
GAATGTTTAAATGGATATCGCCTCAAAGAAAAATTGCCTTCCAATTTATTGGCATATACTATCCCGTTAGGTGTTCCTGAAATAATTTTAGCTGGAACGGATGTTACCATTGTTACCTATGGTTCTACAGTTAGAATAGTACTGGAAGCTGCAGAAACATTATCAAAATTTGGCATTAATTGCGAAGTGGTTGATGTACAAACTTTATTACCTTTCGATATTCATCATATGATCATTGAATCGCTTAAAAAAACCAATCGTATTGTTTTTGTCGATGAAGATGTTCCCGGCGGTGCTGCAGCCTATATGTTCAACAAAGTAATGGAAGAACAGGGTGGATATAAGCATCTCGATGTTTCACCACGCACAATCACAGGAAAGGCACACAGGCCTTCTTATGGTAGCGACGGGGATTATTTTAGTAAACCAAATACAGAAGATATAGTGAGAGTGATCAAAGAAATGATGAGTGAGTAATACTATAACACGAATTAAAAGAAAGCACGAATTACACGAATTATGTCTGACTATTTTTGTTAATTAATGTAATCCTATTTATTTATAGTTTTATAACCACCGAATATTGAAACTTTCTCTCTATCAAATTGATGCTTTTACAGATAAACTTTTTGGAGGCAATCCTGCAGCTGTGATCCCTTTGGAAAAATGGATCAGCGATGAACTGATGCAAAAGATCGCCTTTGAAAATAATCTTTCGGAAACGGTTTTTTTCGTTCCGGTTGTCGGCAACTCATCCGCAAGTACAGGTGGAAGTAAGGAAGTTGCCGATTTTGAAATAAGATGGTTCACTCCCGAAGTTGAGATCAATCTATGCGGACATGCTACATTGGCAACTGCGTATGTTTTATTTAATTTATTGAATTTTAAAAAAGAGGAGATCATTTTCAATAGTAAAAGCGGCTTGTTAAAAGTAAATAAACAGGATGATCTGATCATAATGGATTTCCCTTCCTGGAAACCGGAAAAGATCGATGATTATCCTGAATCGCTTTCTGCTATCTTAGGCAATTTGGAAATTGTTGCAGTATATAAACACAGGGATATACTGGTTGAACTAATGAATGAAGATGCAGTGAAAAATTGTATCCCTGATTTTTCTTTAATGGAAAAAGATTTTGATAAAATGATCATAACAGCTCCCGGAAATAAAAGGTCTGCAGATTTACATTCGCCTGATCATATTGATTTTGTTTCCCGGTTTTTTGCTCCGGGGGCAGGCATCAATGAAGATCCTGTAACTGGTTCTGCACATTCACAACTCATTCCATTTTGGAGTGAAAAATTAAATAAGAAAAAACTTCACGCCCTTCAACTTTCAAAACGTATGGGTGAATTATGGTGTGAACAACTCAATGAACAACGCGTTAGCATGAGTGGTAAAGCAATATTTTATATGAAAGGGGAGATAGAAGTTTAAAGCCGATACTGGATACTTGATACTGGATTTTGGCATCGCAAGTGTAGAATCTCCAATCTGGTATAGAAGATCTTTATTCAGTATCCAGGGGATAGCTCCGGAATCCAGCATCCAGCATCAAGTATCCAACCTCCCGCTCATCTCAGATTATGATAAACCTTTTGAACGTCATCATCTTGTTCTAAATGATCTACTAATTTCAGAACTTCATTTGATTGTTCTTCGTTTAAATCCATCGCGTTTGAAGGTATCCAGGTAAGTTCTGCACTTATCACCTCAATTTTTTTCTCTTCCAAAGCCTTAGCCATATTTCCATATTCATTAAAAGCTGCACGAATGATGATCTTACCTTCTGCATCTTCACCAATTTCTTCCAGTCCGTTATCTATCAACTCAAGTTCCAGTTCATCAATTTTTAAGCCCTCGCTCTTAATTTTAAACTCACTCATATGAGTAAAACTAAATGCTACACTTCCACTGGTGCCTAATGCTCCATGTCCTTTTGTAAAATGCATGCGTACATTCGCTACCGTACGGGTTGGGTTATCAGTAGCAGTTTCAACAAGTACAGCAATTCCATGAGGAGCATATCCTTCATACATAATTTCTTCATAATTGCTGGTATCCTTGCCCATTGCTCTTTTGATAGCAGCTTCCACACGGTCTTTGGGCATACCACATGCCCTGGCATTGAGGTAACACCTTCTTAAAGCCGGGTTGTTATCCGGATCAGGGCCACTTGATTTTACCGCAATGGCAATCTCCTTTCCAATACGGGTAAAATTCTTTGCCATCTTATCCCAGCGGGCAAACATGCTGCTTTTTCTGACTTCAAATATCCTTCCCAT
>JANOPU010000016.1:0-3494 GCA_031422055.1 Ferruginibacter sp. | reverse complement strand
AGATTAAATTTCTCCGCAGATGAACGCAGATATTTTTTAAGGCCTATAATAAAAAAATGAAAGGTGAATAATTTTTCCCGCAGATCAAGGCAGATTAAATTTCTCCGCAGATGAACGCAGATATTTTTTAAGGCCTATAATAAAAAAATGAAAGGTGAATAATTTTTCCCGCAGATCAAGGCAGATTAAATTTCTCCGCAGATGAACGCAGATATTTTTTAATTTTTATAAAAAAATCTGTGCAAATCAGCGGAATAGATCAGCGTTCATCTGCAGGGAGATGATTATTTTGGTCTGTTCTATATCACCGCTAACTTTACATTTATGAGCGACGGAACTCCTGCTAAAATAATCTTCAACATTAGTTTACTAAGGCGGGTTTTTACATTTGCAGCACCATATAAATCAAAATTCTACACGTCGCTGATATTATCTATTTTTCTGGCATTACTGGCACCCATCAGGCCTTTTCTGATTAAGCTAACAATCAATGATGGTCTCAATGAAAACCAGGCTTCAAACTTTATTGATGGCCCCGGCGGATTTATTATTGAGATCACTATTATTCAAATCATATTATTACTGATAGAAACAGGCATCCGGTTTTATTTTACTTTTTCAACGGCATCTCTGGGCCAAAGTGTTGTAAAGGATCTGAGAATTGCTACGTACAAAAAGATCCTTCATCTTAATTTATCACAGTTTGATAAAACACCGATCGGTACATTAACAACCCGGACGATCAATGATATTGAATCGGTAAATGATATATTCAGCGACGGATTGATACCCATTATTGCTGACCTCCTTTCCATTATTTCTGTACTTACTTATATGTTTTGGGTAGATGCAAAACTTACACTTGTTTGTCTTGCACCATTTCCTTTTTTGATATTAGCCACTTATTATTTTAAAGAAAGTGTGAATAAATCTTTTATAAAAGTGAGGAATGCTGTGGCTGGCTTAAATGCCTTTGTACAGGAGCAAATTACCGGAATGTCGCTGGTACAGGCATTTGCAGCAGAAAAAAGAGAACAGGAAAAATTTAAATCAATCAATAAACAACACCGCAATGCAAATGTAAAAGCCATTTTTGCGTACTCTGTTTTTTTTCCTGTTGTAGAATTGGTTTCTGCAGTATCAATTGGTTTATTGGTTTGGTGGGCCGCCAAAGAATCCCTCCTTATATCTGATGTAAATGCAGCCAATGTTGGCGGTATTATCACTTCATTTATTTTATGCCTGAATTTATTGTTTCGTCCGTTAAGAGTGATCGCCGATAAATTCAATGTATTGCAAATGGGAATGATCGCCAGTGAAAGAGTATTTAAAGTGCTGGATAATGATGATGTTACAAAAAATGATGGAGAATATTTACCTGCATTCATGCCGGGAAATATTGCATTTAAAGAAGTTTGGTTTGCATACAACGAGGATGATTATGTTTTGAAAAATATTTCTTTTGAAATTGAAGCAGGTAAAACCATTGCTATTGTGGGACATACGGGAAGTGGAAAAACTTCTATTATCAGTTTAATAAACAGGTTGTACAACATTCAAAAAGGAGCAATAAATATCGACGGGGTGTGCATTGAAAAATATGATCTTGATTTTTTAAGATCTAAGATAGGAGTGGTACTGCAGGATGTTTTCTTATTCAGCGGTTCTGTAATAGATAATGTTAGTCTGCGTGATAAGAATATTAATCGCGAACAGGTTATTGAAGCAGCCAAACTGATAGGCATACACGATTTTATTATGAAATTGCCCGGCGATTATGATTACAATGTAATGGAAAGAGGTGCTACTTTGTCGATGGGGCAGCGCCAGTTGCTATCTTTTGTCAGGGCTTTATTATATGACCCGGCTATTTTAATATTGGATGAAGCCACATCTTCCATTGATTCTGAAAGTGAGGGGCTGATCCAACATGCCATTGAAAAACTGATATCCGGACGTACATCCATCATTATTGCTCATCGCCTGAGCACAATCCGTAAAGCCGATAAGATCCTGGTATTGGATAAAGGCGAAATAAAAGAAATAGGCACCCATGCAGGATTAATGCAGCTACAAGGTTTTTATTACCAATTGCATAAAATGCAGTTTGAAAAGCAGGAAATAACTATTGATTAAATAGCTTGTGTAAATTTTGTAAATTACACTATGAATATGAATGAAGATATTAACAGGGTTCCTAAAAAAAATCAGCATGTAAATGAACAACAGGCAGATTATGATAGGGCTGAAATGGATCTGCTTAGAGATGGATTAAAAAGAACACATCAGGAACGTTTTTTATTTGCTACCATGCTTTATAAAGTACAGCAAACGCTAAAGAAAGCTACCATAACTTACAAAGCTGATAACCTGAAAAAATAAATTGGATGGATATTTTTGATGAAGAAATAATTAAATTTTGGAATGCTCTTTCAGATAATAAAGTAAAATATATTATGGTAGGCGGTTATGCAACAAACCTACACGGCTTTCAACGATATACCGGCGATATGGATATATGGATTGAAGATACCATTGAAAACAGGCTCAATCTCAGGAAAGCATTTGCCGCTGCTGATATGGGAGATTATTACATGATGGAAACAATTCAATTTGTACCGGGTTGGACAGATTTCAGGTTAAATAATGGATTACGGCTTGATATTTTAGTAAAGATGGCTGGTCTTGAGCAATATACTTTTGATGAGTGCCTTAGTATTGCTACTATTGCGAAAATAGAAAATATCGAAATTCCCTTTTTACATATCAATCAACTGATAGCTAATAAAAAAATAGTTAATAGGTTTAAAGATCAGCTTGATGTGGCTGAATTGGAAAAAATCCGGAATCTTAGGGGTGATCCCGAATAGTATATTAAATAAAATTTTTATTTTTAAATTTATTCCGCCCAATTTTTAATTTCAGCCCTCCCCCCTTATCTTTGCGCCAAAATTAAGGGAAGATATGGCAGCAAAGATCATCAAATCAATACTGGTAGCGGTTTTCAGCCTTAGTTTTGTGTTATTTACACCTGTTTCTTTTGCACAGGAAACGGCACATGAAAACACAACAGGGAGCCACGAAACAAAAGAAGAAAAATTAGACCCTGCCAAGATCATCATGGATCACATAAAGGATGCCCATGAATTCCATTTTTTTACGGTAGGCCATTTCCATGCAACTATTCCATTACCTGTCATTTTATATTCACCTACAAAAGGATTTACTACTTTTTCTTCCGGCCGTTTTGGGCATGAGGGAAATGAGGAATACAATGGTTACAAACTGCATGAAGGCAATATCATAGCAACAGACAATTCACAGGTGTATGATTTTTCACTTACAAAGAATGTGGTGCAAATGATATTGGCTCTTACATTACTGGTAGTTTTAATGACCGGAATTGCTAAAAAATATAAAAAAGGACTTGGCGTTACCTCTGCTCCCAAAGGATGGCAGAACGTAATTGAACCCGTTATTACTTTTGTAAGAGA
>JANOPU010000015.1:0-19406 GCA_031422055.1 Ferruginibacter sp. | reverse complement strand
TTTTTTATTATTATTTCTCCCTTCTTTTTATTTCTGATTATAACTTCAGAACCCGGTCTGGCGGTTTCTGCATCTTGTACTCCTTCTGGTAAAATTTTGTCCAGAACAGCTACAACAAACTGATCTCCTATACTAAATGGTTCGCTTATTTCTCCCTTTTTTGCAGCAAATGCCCAACGAACCAGTTGCCTTGCGTCTTGTAAACCACCTGCGGCAAAGTCGTTTTCTTTTAATGCATTGGGAATCTGCGTAAAGTGCAATCCTGATTTTGAAAGAAATTTTTCGAGGCTTGCTTTATTTTTTTCAGCAGAAGCTTTGGTTGCTTCCAGGCTTGCTTTATTTATGGTTAAATCACTTGGGTTAATTTCTTTTGCAACAAAAGCAATTTTATATGATGGTTTAAAATCCTTTTGATTTAAAATTTCAATGATGTGATATCCAAACTGAGTTTGAACTACTTTTTTTGAACCAACCGGGTTTTCAAAAGTAAAATCATTGAATTCAGGAACCATTGTCCCGTAACCATAGGTTCCGAGGTCTCCGCCTTTAATTTTACTTCCGTCTGATGAATATTGTAATGCAAGGGCAGTAAAGTCTGCGCCAGCAATTATTGCATTATAAATACTATCGGCAAGTTTTTTTGCTGTTGAGTCGGCATTGATAGGCTGGTTTGTTTTTGGATCGTTGACAGGAATCAATATGTGTTTCGCCCTAACGCTATCAGGGAGCTGTTTCGTTCCAATTACTTTTGCCAATACATAATTTCCATTATCCAGATAAGGTCCATAAACGGTTCCGGGTGCTGTTTTAATGATAGTGTCTGCTGCTGAGGAAGTTATTTTAGATTTTGGCAAATATTTATCTTCAAACTCAATAGCAGAAGTGTTTCTTGCCACAAAACTTTTTGCATTTGAATCTGCATAAAAAGCCTCTTTCAATTCTGTAACCATGGCTTTTGTTCTCGCAGTGTCTTCCTGGCTTGCAAGCTGGCTAAAACTGGCATAAGAAATCATACGGCCAGCTTCCTGTTTAAACATGTCCTTATGTTTACTAACATATTCATTTACCTCTTTATCCGTTACCTTAATACTACTGTCGGATATTTCTGAAAACGGAATATTAACAAAAGAAATGGTTGCAAAATTTTTAGTTTCTTTATTATCCTTGTCCTGCATCCAGGTTGGGTAATAAACACTTGCATTTAGAAGTCCGGAATATTTAGCAACAACTGAAGTGAGCTTCAATGGCTCTACAATTTGTGCGTTAACCAGATCTCTTTGTTCTCCTTTAAACTTTTTAATATTATTTAAAGCTGTTTGTGCTTTTGCTTGGTCTAATTTGCCTGTTATAGAGTCCAACATGCCCTGTTCTTGTAATAATGGGTTTCCTTGATCATTACTTAATAATATATAGGATAATTCTTTAGAGGTAAAATCGATACCTAGTTTTTCTGCCTCAGCAAAGAATATTTTTTCTGCTACGATCTGATTCCACATCTGTTCCCTGTTCTGGTAAGTTTGTGTTCCACTGGCTTTCTGTCCGCTTCGTTGTTCTTGCTGGTCCTCGCTTTGTTTAACCCTTTTATTAAAATAGGCCAACTCTATTGATTTTCCGTTTACTTTTCCAATATTAGTTGATGATGAACCAAAAAGCTTGTTTCCTCCCTGATTTGAATCCATTAATATAAAACCGATTAAACTAAGGGATATTACAACAATTACTATTGCTGCTCCTTTATCCCGAATACTTTGAATAATTTGCATATGGCTGTTTTGTAACTTTTTTGGACGGCAAAAATAGGGTAAAAAAGGATATTAACCCCTATTTTTATAAGAAGTAAATCAGTATAAAAGCACTAATAATTAGGTTCTTATTAAAAAGGGTTCCTTTTTTTAGTATTAATTTTTAACATATATCATATTAACAGCGATTTGTTAATAACGACTATTTTCTGTGCAAATCGTCAATTATTTTAAAAATCAGGTACTACTAAAATGGGTATAAATAAGTGAATATGATTTTCCGTTTTTAAAACTTTGTAGAAATGACAATTTATTCTATTTCTTTCAACAGGTATTTTTTCAAAAATGTCTACTTTTTTATCCCCTGTGATTTTTATCAACCGGTGTTAATTATTATTTAGATAAATAAATATTATACAATCAATTTGTGCTGTTTGTGAAAAAAAATATTTTTTTTACCTGTTAACTACTTGTGTATACTTGTTGATAAACTAAATATTTTAAATTTACAATAGTTTAATTTTATTTTGTTTCCACATATTAACAGCCCTAATAGTAATAGGTGATTATATAAATAAATAGTATTAATACATATTATGGTAGATATTAACATAGAGCAGCATTTAAAACTTGTTTCTGAAAAAGGATATTTAGATATTAATATTGATTCTGAACTCGATCTTTTTGCAGAGATTGAAAAGCTTAAAAAAGAAAAAAATGCAATCATACTGGCACATTATTATCAGGAACCGGATATTCAGGACGTTGCAGACTATATCGGTGATAGCCTGGGGTTAGCACAGATGGCTGCAAGTACTAAGGCGGATATCATCATATTTGCAGGTGTTCATTTTATGGCTGAAACTGCAAAAATTTTAAATCCCTCTAAAAAAGTGTTATTACCTGATTTAAATGCAGGTTGTTCATTAAGTGATTCGGCACCCCCGCATTTATTTAAATTATTTAAACAAAAACATCCTGATCATCTGGTAATTTCCTATATAAATTGTAGTGCAGGAATTAAGGCACTCAGTGATATTATTTGTACTTCTTCAAATGCACAAATAATAGTTGAAAGTTTACCGATCGATCAAAAAATAATATTTGCTCCCGATAAAAACTTAGGTGCTTACATCAATAAGCAAACTGGCAGGAATATGTTATTATGGAATGGATCATGTATGGTACACGAGATTTTTAGTCTTGAAAAAATCACAAAATTGAAAATAAGACATCCTCTGGCTAAAGTGATTGCACATCCTGAGTGCGAAGAAGCTGTATTAGCCGCTGCAGATTATATAGGGAGCACCACAGGACTTTTAAATTATTCTAAAGAAAGTACCAGCAAAGAATTTATAGTGGTAACAGAGGCCGGTATAATCCACGAGATGCAAAAAAAGAATCCTGAAAAAACTTTTATCCCCGCACCTCCAAATAATTCCTGTGCTTGTAATGATTGTCCTCATATGAAACTAAATACATTAGAAAAAATATATCTATGTATGAAATATGAATTACCGGAAATAATAATGGACGAAAACTTACGGTTAGCAGCCAAAATTCCCATCGACAGGATGATGGAAATAAGTGCCAGGTTTGGATTAATAAAATAAAAAGAGGAAACCAGTATTGTTAATTATAATAAATGAACATTTTCAATCATAAGGTAAATATTTTTTATTAAAATGGCAATGTTACGTCACATACCATTTCTTAAAGCTGTATTAATACATAGCATTACAGCTTTTGGTGGGCCTCAAGGCCACATGGGTATGATGTTGAAAACATTTGTTTATAAAAGGCATGATGTGACCGGGGAGGAATTAATTGAATATAATTCATTTTGTCACCTATTGCCGGGTGCTTCTTCAACACAAACGCTTACTTTAATTGGATATAAAAGAGGGGGTGTTTCTTTAGCCATATTGACATTACTAATATGGATTTTACCGGCATGTATTCTGATGGGTACTTTATCTTTTTTACTTGCTAATAATAAACATGACCTCACTAATAATTTATTTAAATATATTGAACCAATGGCTATTGGGTTTTTAGCATATGCATCCTTTAAAGCGTTTTCTATTTCAATAAAAAATTTTATAACTCAAACATTGATGGTTTTTTCAATGTGTATCACATTTCTATTATTTAAAACACCATGGGTTTTTCCTATATTAATAATTTTAGGGGGAATTGTAACAAATTTCAGTAACAAAAGAATACCGGAAAAAGAGGTAGTAAAACCAAAACAAATTCGTTGGACAAACATTTGGTTATTTGTATTGATTTTTATCATTGCCGGAATATTGAGTGAGACAGCACGTAAGCAACAATGGGAAAATCGTAAAGCATTCAATTTATTTGAAAATTTTTATCGTTTTGGAAGTTTTGTTTTTGGCGGTGGCGATGTTTTATTACCCATGATGCTTGATCAGTATGTTGCACGCCCAAACTCAACGAATGCAATAAAAAATCCCAATGCAATAAGAATTGAAAAAGACGAATTACTAACCGGTTATGGCATTGTTCGGGCAATTCCCGGGCCCGTTTTTTCTGTAGGCTCTTTTGTTGGAGGAATGGCACTAAAAGAAAGAGGAAAAAAATCACAACTCCTTGGTTGTATCCTTGGTTCCATAGCAATTTTTTTGCCTAGCGCTTTGTTGGTATTATTTTTTTTTCCGGTTTGGCAATATCTAAAAAAATATGTACTTGTTTTTAGGGCACTGGAAGGTATCAACGCTGTGGTTGTTGGTTTTATGTGGGCTGCAACACTTTATTTACTGAGCAGTATACAAGTTGCCTCATTACAGATAAACATTATTTTAAGTCTTGCCGTTATCGTTAGCACTTTCTTTCTATTAAGAAGCACTAAAATCCCCCCTCCAGCAATAGTAGTGCTCTGTTTATTCCTTGGATGGATTTTCTAAATCAGAGCTGTAAAATTGATTTCTTTCTATCGCTTCTTTAACCACATCAGGAACGAGATAACGAATCGATTTATTTGATTTTATCATATAACGTATATGTGTAGACGATATCTCAAGTAAAGGGGCGCTGGTTATAGTTACCGAATCCGGAACAGGCTCTTTTATATCAAACCCGGGCCTTTTATAAATAATAATGGGATAATTAGAAAGAATGACACTTGAATTTTTCCATTTATCAATATTTTGATAACCATCACTACCTATTATTATTGAAAAAGAATATGCTGGATATTTTTCTTTTAGATATATTAATGTATCAACAGTATAGGAAGGCCGTGGTAATTTAAATTCAATATTACTTGCCTTTAATTTTTTTTCACCATCAATAGCTAGTATAATTAAGCTATGTCGGTGGTTCTCATTTAGTAATGTTCCTGGTTTTTTAAATGGGTTTTGTGGAGAAACAACAAACCAAACTTCATTAAAGCTGCTTGTTTCGGCTATGTGATTTGCAATGATAAGATGACCATGATGAATGGGATTAAATGAACCGAAAAAAAGGCCTATTTTCATTTTTTTAAGATTATATCTCATCTACAAGAATATATTGAGCCTCGTTTAATCTTAGGCTTAGGCGATAACCGGCAACAATTATTGAAATTGGGTCTTTAAGAGGCGCTATCTGATCAACGGTTATGTTCTCACCTGGAACACAACCCATTTCCATTAATTTTAAAAAAATATCATCATTTTCAAAGGATTTGATAACTACTGTTTGACCTACTTTTATTTCCGATAGTTTTTTGCTCATCTTACTCCAATTCGTTTAGCAGTAAAGGTATCTTTAAGGGAACTTATATAATTTCGATTTTAGAAAATAAAACAATGACCATAAAATTCCATTTTGAGACAAAGATAAAACTACCCGGCCGGCTTTTATTGAAGCAGTTTATTAAAAAAATCGACAAGTGTGAAGGAAATAAAATAAGTCAGCTTTCTTTTGTTTTTTGTTCAGACAGTTATTTACTTGATATAAACAGGCGCTTTTTAAACCACAACACTCTTACCGACATTATAACATTTAATTTAAATACCAATATGCCTGATAAAGCAAATGGTGAAATTTATATTAGCGTAGACAGGATAATGGAAAATGCAAAAAAATATAAAACCACAAATGAAGCTGAACTACATAGGGTAATTTTTCATGGTGTTTTACATTTGTGTGGTTATAACGATAAAACCCAAAGCCAAAAAAGGATTATGAGAATAAAAGAAGATTTTTACCTAAATAATTATGGTTTGTAAATACCGATTTCTTTTCGTTTAGAAAACATCTCGCCTTACGATGTTTCACGAAAAACAGTTTCACACTGAAACATTATATTCTTAACTTTGATTTAGTGTGAATGTAAAAGGATGGGGTAATGAGATAAATGTTCCACGGAACACAGTTTCACTCAGAAACATTTTTATGGAAGCAAAAAGAAAAAAGTGGACAGCTAAAGAAGAAATAACCGATTCTTTATTAAAATTTAGAGAAAAAAGAAAGTGGCAATTGGCTTTTAGAAGGTATGTAATTGAAAAAAAGTATTCTCAGACATATGCGCCCTTTTTTGGATTGAGCATAGAGAAATATAGAAAATGGATCGAATTGCAGTTTATCAATGGGTTGAATTGGAATAATTTTGGATCTGCTTGGCAGTTTGACCACATTTTACCTGTGGCATATTTTGATTTTGAAAATAACGAGGACTTAAAGCTTTGCTGGAATTTTATTAATATTAGGGTTGAAGCATTAGAAATTAGTAATATAGAAGGGAACCATTTAGAAATACTTGCAGCAAAACCATACTTTGAGTCATTATTTAACAAAACAGGCTATACCGTTTGTCTAAAAATGATAGAAAAGATAGAGCATATTCAGAGTTTTAATATTTTTTCTGAACCCGGGCTTGAAAATTTCATCATTGAGAATAAGGACGATCTTGAAAAAATGACATTACTTTCTCCTGATGAGCTTAACCGGTTTAACAGTGGTGTTGATATGGCTGATATTTTTCTTGAAAGAGAAATTATTCAGAAGTTTGGTTAGTATATACTGACATACGGCCACACAAATAGATTGATTTTAGTTCAAGCTTTATGAATACATAATAGGTACTACTGTACTACCTTTGTTAACAAATGTTTCAAGAATACGATATAATAGTAGTTGGTGCAGGGCATGCTGGTTGTGAAGCCGCGGCTGCCGGAGCTAATATGGGAAGCAAAGTGCTTCTTATAACAATGAATATGCAAACAATTGCCCAAATGAGCTGCAATCCTGCCATGGGCGGAATTGCAAAAGGGCAGATTGTTAAAGAAATTGATGCGATGGGGGGGTATAGTGGGATTGTAACAGATAAAAGCATGATTCAGTTTCGGATGCTGAATCGCTCAAAAGGGCCCGCAATGTGGAGCCCCAGGGCACAAAACGATCGAATGCTATTTGCAGCCACATGGAGAGAAATGCTTGAAAACACAGCAAATGTGGATTTTTATCAGGATATGGTAAAAGAATTAATCATTGAGGAAGGAGAAGTGAAGGGCGTTGTGTCGGGATTAGGGCATCATATATATTCTAAAACCGTAGTATTAACAAATGGAACTTTTTTAAACGGGGTGATCCATATAGGAGAGAAAAATTTTAGTGGAGGGAGGGTTTCTGAAAAAGCAGCATCCGGTATAACAGAGCAATTAGTTTCACTGGGTTTTGAAAGCAACCGGCTTAAAACAGGAACACCACCAAGAATAGACGGAAGAAGTCTGGATTACTCTAAAATGGAAGAACAAAAAGGAGATGAAGATATAGTTGGATTTAGTTACCTGGCAAAACCAGACCTAAAACCAGCTAACCAAAAAAGCTGTTGGATCACATACACAAACCAGGAGGTTCATGACATTTTAAAAGAGGGGTTTGAGTCGAGCCCTATGTTTAAAGGAAGGATCCAGGGAACAGGGCCAAGGTATTGCCCAAGTATTGAAGATAAAATAAACAGGTTTGCAGAAAGAGACCGCCATCAATTATTTGTAGAGCCCGAAGGATGGAACACCGTTGAAATTTATGTGAATGGATTTTCTACCTCTTTATCAGAAGATACTCAGATTGAAGCACTTAAAAAGGTTCCGGGCTTTGAAAACTGTAAAATGTTTCGGCCAGGTTATGCAATAGAATACGATTTTTTCCCCCCAACCCAACTCAAATTCAGCCTGGAAACAAAGCGAATTAGAAATCTTTTTTTTGCAGGTCAGATCAATGGAACAACCGGATATGAGGAGGCTGCATGTCAGGGCTTAATGGCAGGGATAAACGCACATCAAAAATGTATTGAGCAAGAACCGCTTGTATTAAAAAGAAGCGAAGCGTATATAGGAGTATTAATTGACGACCTGATCAATAAAGGAACAGAGGAGCCCTACAGAATGTTTACAAGCCGGGCCGAATTCAGAACGCTGTTGAGACAGGATAATGCAGACATGAGGCTTACTGAAATCAGTTATAAACTTGGCCTGGCCAGCCAGGAGAGAATGCAGATCCTGCAGAACAAAAGAAAACAGGTTGATGAAGTAAAAGAAATATTGCAAAATTATTATTTTACTCCGGAAGAGATCAACGATTATTTAATTAGCGTACAATCGGCACCGTTAGTTTTAAAGCAAAAAGCTGCCCAATTATTATTAAGGCCCGGAGTTGACATTAAATCAATGACGAAACAAATTCCTGTATTACAAGATATAATAAGTAAATATTCAAATGATATAATAGAACAGGCAGAGATTCAAATAAAGTATGATATTTATATAGAAAAAGAAAAAGAGCTGGTGCATAAAATGAGTCAGCTTGAAAATTTATCTATTCCGGAAAATTTTAATTACGAAAAACTGGTTTCCCTTAGCAATGAAGCACGTCAAAAATTTACAAAAATTCAACCCCGTACTCTCGGACAAGCCTCAAGAATATCTGGTGTTAATCCAAGTGACGTGCAGATTTTAATGGTTTTTATGGGACGCTAGGTTAATAACCCAATCATAACAAGAAATGACGAAACAAGAAATCTTCAAAAAAATTCACTCTTTAATTTCTGAAATTGGTATTGATGTGCATAATATAGATACTCAAAGGCCCTGGGGTGGTTTTTTTGTAATTACTGAAAAAGATGCACCCCAATTTATTGAACATTTTTTCAAAGAAATTGATCAAAACGATTTGATAGCCGGAGCAAAATTAAGTCCGAAAATTTTACTCGTACAGCCCCAAAAAAAATTAAGCTGGCAATATCACCACCGGCGTGCAGAAATCTGGAAACTAATTGAGGGCAAAGCGTCTATTGCAACGAGTGATACAGATGTAGAAAAAAATAAAATCAGTTTAAATATTGGAGATATTGTAAAGCTAAAACAAGGGGAAAGACACCGGCTCATTGGAGATAATAATGAATGGGGTGTTGTTGCTGAAATATGGATGCATACAGACCCGTTAAAACCTAGCGACGAAGAAGATATTGTCAGGCTGCAGGATGATTTTGGAAGATAAATTAATTGGTAAGTTTTTGATGCAACAACTTCTCAGATGCAATAAACCATCTTATGGCACCATAGCTAATCGATGGCAGCAAAACTTTAACAGCCTGAATAGAATCACTGCCCGTTTGTTTAACCGCGTTGCTTATTAACTCCTGTTGTTCATTATTTAATAAATTATGAATACTGATTTCACCTGTTTCAATAAAGTATGCCAAATGTCCTTCAATGGTTGATACGGCTAAATTTCTTTCTTCAGCAATTTGTATCAATGAACGCCCTTGCTTATAGAGATCAATTGTTTTGTTTTTTGTATCGTTCTTACTTGTTGTTGATTTTTTTAATTTTACTTTCTTGACGGGTAATTCTGCTGTATTTGATTCAAGATTATGCAGCATACAGAAGTTTTGAATAATATTAATAAAATCTGTACCAAACTGTTTTAACTTTATTTTTCCAAAGCCGCTTATTTTTCCAAGGTCGTGAATTGTTTGTGGAAGAAAGGTTGTCATTTCTTCTAAGGTTTGAGTACTGCAAACCATATATACCGGTACGTTTTTTTCCTTGCAAATTTCATCACGCTTATCTTTCAATGAACTATATAATTCAGGATAAAGAATATCTTTTGAAACATAAGAAGAACCCCCCGAATAAGCCGTTACATAAAACGGCTCTTTTTTAAAAGTTAATTTTTGTTCTTTGTATCCCTGTAGAGAAAAACCAGAGATGCACACATCCAGTAAATGAATTTTAAAACAAAGGCTGTCAAATAATTTTTGCAATCTTATATTATATTCCTTTGCCAGTTGCCGGTTGTCTGAAACGGCCGGAGACTGCATTAATAAAGTTTTGGTTTTAATCAGGTCATTAATAAACCAATCTCCGGCTTTGACCAGCCTTTGATTTAATATATCTAATTCTTCCGGTAATTTATTTTGACTAAAAAAATCTTCCAGAATAATGGAAAATTTTGTACTGTGTTGAATATAAATGCTAAACTGCTGCCTGATTTTTGACAGCCAATCATAAACCGTGTTTCCTAAATGATCATTTTCTTTTATCCAGAATAACAGATCTCCAATTATTTGATCTGTTTCATTAAAGTCAAATAAACTCTTTATAATATCTTGTTGATATTGTTTTGTTGCATTAAATAACATTGTGGCCTGCGTATGAGAAGATTGTTGTTTTCCAGAAAAAGCCACAATCCGTTCATCGCTGTGTAAGCTCTTGTATAATATCTTGCTGCGTAAAACAATTCCCTCAAGTGAAGTACAACGACTCAAAGCAACATAAACCTGTCCGGGAGCAAACGCACTTCCCGCATCAATAATAGCCTTTTCAAAAGTCAGGCCCTGGCTTTTATGTATGGTAATAGCCCATGCTAGCCGCAACGGATATTGTTTAAAAGAACCAAGCTCCTGCTCTTCTATCTGGTTTGTTTTATTGTTTATTGAATATTTAATATTCCGCCATGCTTCTTTTTTTACTTCTATCAGTTGTTCCCCATAATCATATGTGCAGTTAACCCAGATCTTTTCATCTTCAATTTTTTGAACAACAGCAACCTTGCCATTATAATAGCGCCTCACTTTTTCGGTATCATTTTTTACAAACATAACCTGAGCCCCGATTTTAATATTTAAAAATTCATCAGCCGGGAAAGACTTTTCATTAAACTCCCCCTCAATAATTGCCTTAAAAGAAAAAGCTTGTCCGTTTATTTCCGAAAGCTCTTTCATATTTATTGTATCTGCTTTGTTATTGTGTGTGGTTAGTGTTATAAACCCATCTTCTTTATTTGGTTTAAAGTCAGGCAAATATCTGCTATGAAGCAGCGTATAATCTGCTTCATTCATCTCATTATTTCTTACCTGGTTTAATAAATTTATAAAACCGGCATCGCTTTGCCGATATACTTTCTTTAATTCAATATATACTGGCGGTTGTTCTATAATGACGAGGCTGTTAAAAAAAAACGGGTTTTCATAACAGCTGCTTAACATTTGCCATTCTTCTTCTTTCACTACCGGAGGTAATTGATACATGTCTCCAATATACAAGACCTGTAATCCGCCAAAAGGCTTTGAATGCTGTTTCCTGATATGCCTTAACACCAAATCAATTGCATCAACCACATCACATCGAACCATACTTATTTCGTCTATGATCAGTAATTCTAATTGCTGCAAGACCTCTTTTCTTTCTGTGCTTAAACGTAGCTTGCTTAAGAGGTTGTGTTTGTCAATTACATCCTGTTTAACAAAGTGTTGATTATTTATTGGAATAAAAGGAGCGAATGGCAATTGAAAGAACGAATGTATCGTTGTTCCGCCGGCATTAATAGCCGCAACCCCTGTAGGAGCAACAATTGCAATATTCTTACAGCTTTTCTCTTTAATAAATTTTAAAAAGGTTGTTTTGCCCGTTCCTGCCTTTCCGGTTAAAAAAACAGGAGAACTAGTGTTATTAATAAAATCAGCGGCTATTTTAAAAATAATATTTTCATCATCAGAACTCATCATCAGGCAATGTATTACAAATAATAAAGCACAGGTCTTTTTAAAGGAAGTACTTGAACAAAAGCCCATAAATTAAATATGTACCCGGGACTTATTTTTGAACAACATTTTCTAATTTGTACATTTTTATTTTCCCGGATACATATACATTCGTATGATTATACCGACGGTTTACTACCCAATAGAAGTAATTCATTTACCTGAATCTCAGTAATATATTTTTTATTACCCTCCTTATCAGTATAATTTCTGTTTATCAATTTTCCCTCAATAGCCACTTCGGTACCTTTAAGAAGATATTTTTCGGCAATTTCGGCTACCTTACCCCAGGCAATTAAATTGTGCCACTGGGTTTCTTTTATTTTTTCACCATTAGCGTTTCGGTATATTTCATTGGTTGCCACGGAAAATTTCACCAATTTTTTACCGGTTTCTGTTGTACGTACTTCGGGAGCGTTTCCCAAATTACCAATAAGCTGTACTTTGTTTTTTAATGCATACATAGACATAATTGTAACGTTTAAATTGTGTTAATATAATTATTTCAATAGCAAATGGGGCCCTTTTGCAACAGCGCAAAGTTGTGACAGTGCTCAAATACACTCGTATTTTAAACATTTATAGTTGTATATACCCGTTTGTAAGCGGTTGAAAATATTAAGGAATAGTTGTAACTTAATATTGAAAACAAATTGTTCCCGTTATGATAACTAATACCATACTCAAGCTTTGCCTTGCATGTAATAAACCTGTAAAAGGCAGAACAGATAAAAAATTTTGCGATGATTACTGTAGAAATAATTACAATAACCAGTTAAAAGCAGACACCAATAACCTTGTCAGAAATGTTAACAATGCGCTAAGTAAAAACAGAAGAATTCTGGAAAACATAATTAGTGACGGAGAAGAAATGGCTAAAATAAGTAAAGAAAAATTAATCGAGAAAGGGTTTCAATTTAAATATATGACCCATAGTTATACAAATAAAAAAGGGAACACTTATTTCTTTTGTTATGATCATGGATACCTCTCTCTGGAACAGGATTGGTTTTTAATCGTAAAAAGAAATGAAGAATAAATGTATTATGGCGATAGTTTTAAAAACCCCTGTCGCCAGATATTTTTATTATGGTGCGGTTTCTTTGTATCAGAAAAATCATCATCATGCAATTCAATCCTGCGTGTTATATCATTTAATGAAGTTAGCCTTTGCACTGTATATGGAATTGTATCCAAACCCGAAACAAATTTTAATATATATGTGTACATACCTATAACATTACCAGCTAGCATTGTTGTGCCAAAAATGTTTGTAGATATTAACAAGGAAACCCCGATTACCAACATGACCATTATTTCTATTACCCCAAAATTCAACGCCTCTTTGTCCGAAATTTTTATCTGCCAGTTTCGGAGATTATTATAATGTACCCGTATAAACTCATTGTTTCCCTGCGAAATAATATTTACCTGTTTTTCCAATTCATCATTTTTTTGGCGGGTAAGCCCTTTCATTTTTTTCCCATAATAATAACTGATTGCCATAACGGGGATCAAAAGTGCAAAACAAACAGCAACAACAGTCGCATCATAAAAATATAACAATACCAACGACCCAATGATACTATAGACAGCTTCAATTACATAAGCCAGGTCAAATTCTAAAAAATCTACAAACTCGCGGGCAAGCGTTGAGTGAGCGCTTAATTTTGACACTTCGGTTTTTCCATATCTGCGGGCAAGAAACTGTGTTACAAGGGATGTATAAATAGAAGAATAAGTCCTTGTATCATACATATGACGTATAGTACCAATAATAAGCCAGCTAATATGAACAACCGATAAAACAATAAGCCCATGATAACTTCCTTTAATTAGATCATTAACCGCCAGCCCGAGAAAGAATGGGCGAAGTAAAGAGCCAAGCATTTCCAGTGAAAAAAGTGAATAGGTAAGCACTAACTGATACCGGTGTTTCTGCATTAATTTTTTAATAATTTCAAAACGAGACATATTTTTCCTTTATATAGATAAAAAAATTCTGTGCATTATTGATCAGGCAGAAGATAAAGAATGCTTAAATAGACAGGAAAAACGGTTGCGGGTTTAAAGGTTACTGATCATTTCCCTTTTAGTAACAGAACTTTGCGGCGTACCTGTTATATAACCTTTGCAGTTTTCACTGCTGCAAGTGCACATAAACGGTTCCATGTGTTCATCTAAAAACAAGGCGTAATTGAGGGTTAGTTCTTCACCTTTTTTTATGTCACGAAGGGCATAAACATTTAGCCCTTTGTAAGCTGTATTGGCATTGCAACTATGATTTTGCGGTGCCCACCCGGCCGGATTTTCGTCCCAAAGCAAAAATACTTCATTACTGAGCGGATATGCGTATTTTTTAAAACTTTCTAATTCCTTAGCATTCCAGGTCTTTGTTATATATGATTTTGTAGCAATACGTTGGGCTTTTTCTTCTCCTTTAAAGATCAGTTCATTTTCTTTGATCTCTGCAGTTGCATATATGCCAAAACCGGCAATTGCATTACCTTGCATCCTGTATTTTTTCTGCTTTTTATTATGACGGGAAATTCCTTCAGCAATGATCTTTTGTAAAAAAACATGTTGACCGGCTCCATCTTTTTTTAATATATAATCAGCGGAACCTTCATAACCATCACTGTAAAAAACAGAACAGGTAAAATTGATCTCCAAAAAGAACAGCTCTTGTTTATTATTCATTCTGAAATCCAGTCGGGCATAACCAACGCCTCCAAATCCTTTAAAAATATTTCTTGCTGATTCTATTAGCTGATCAGATAAATTTTTATCATCAACTCCAACATTGCATTCAGGGTGCAACTCAGAAGTTTTTAATGCATATGTTTTAAAAAATCTTCCTGTGGGAAAAATATATTCTACCGGTTTAAAAACAGTAACATTTTTTTCATTTTCCGCATTTGCAACCAGCATGATCGTAAACTCTGTTCCTTCAATATATTCTTCTATTAATAAAGGGCCGTATTCTTCTATGATCTCTGTTGCTTTTTTATAGAGTTCCTGTTCATTATTTACCAGGGAGCTTTCGTCTATACCCAGACTATCACCAGCTTTTGCCGGCTTTACGAAAAGTGGATATTTCAAATGTTTACATGCACTAGTAATATCATCCAGCGATTCAATGATAGCGTATGGCGGGGTTAAAACAGCTTCTGTGTAAGCAACATATTTCATTAATTCTTTTGGAGGATCATATAATACAGAAGAGGGGCCGGTAAAAGGAAGGTTAAGTAATTCGAGGAAATAGATCACATCAATTGAGGGCACTTCCCATTCAAGGTAACCCTCACATAAGTTTATAAAGATGTCGTAATTTTTTTTACTGAGCTGTTTGAGTTGATTGTATGTTGTGAGTTTGTTTAAGAAAACATGATCAACATCATCATCAGGTAATAGCGCAGCTAAATTTCTGGGAGGATCATAATTTTTATAATCCACATTAGTGGTTGAATAATCAGGCTGGAGCACACAAATTTTCATAAAAATATTTTGTAAACGATCAGGCCCTGGCATTATTGCCAGTACGAACATAAGATTGTTTTTTAACAGAAGCACGAACAAAAGCATCATTTAAAATCTCAATAACAAGTTGAGAAAAACGTTTACCGGAAAGGCGTAAAATTGCTCCAATAGAGGTGTAGTTCTCATCTTCACTGATACCACATTGTGCATTTATTTCTAATACATACAACTGTTTTGTTTCTGCATCCATTCTAAGGTCTACTCTTGTATAGCCCTTTCCTTTTGTTGCACAATAAGCTTCCCAGCTTAATTTTTTAATGGGTTCAATCAGTTCAGCATCGGGCAATTGGTATTCATAAAAATTTTCTTCTCCCGGCATAGGGGTTTCTTCTTCATATATTTCCCACAATCGGTCAAAAGAAAGAAATTTTTCTTTATCCGGTAGCGACGGATGAAATACCCGTTCAACAGGAGTATAAATAACCGCCTTTTCCGGGTCATTATATGAACCGCTGATAAAAGTGGTAAACTCAGGCCCGGTTATAAACTTTTCAGCAATGATTCCATCACTGGTTAAATTCCATCCCCTGTATCCTTCAAACATATTTACCAATAATTTAGAAAGATCATTTTTATTTTCTACAACATTTTTCACTCCAACACCCATACTCCCTCCGGAAACAGCGGGTTTAATAATTACAGGGCTTCCTAATTTTTCAAAAATATGATTGCAATCGGTATCAGCTTTAAGTATTGCTTCCCATGCTGCTGTTGCTACACCCGAATGATCAAAAGCTTCTTTCATCGGTATTTTTGAAGTGGTTATATTATAAAAATATTCATCAGCACCGGTATAGATAATATCTTTTTCTTCCAGTAGTTTTAAAACAGAAACGCCTGGTGTTCCGTTCACTTCATCGCCGTCGCAAAGGTTTAAAACAACAGGGATTATTTTCCCATTTTCTTTTTCAGCCTCAATGGATTCAATGACCTCTCTGTAAGTACCCATATTAACAGGTTGCCACAACCAGTTCACATTCAGTTCATCAAATACTTTAGAATATTCTGCTATGCTTTGAGAAAAATCATAATAACAACTGATATTTTCATCTTCATTTTGAAGATTTGGAGATAGCACCCATACTTTTATTTTATGTGATGAAGCACCCTTAAATAAAGAATAACGTTTTTTCATCGGGATAAAAAACTAAGGTTTAAGGTGCAACTGTTGCTGAATAAAATCTGTAAGCCTGTATTTATTTATTATTTGAGCTGGTATATGTTTTGCGCCTCTGATGTTTTGAAGGCAATATTTGCTTCCGCAATAACATATGAATGGTTGAGCCATGTCAATTTCGGTGGAAGGATAGAAAAAACTAAATTCTTCATTTGGTTCTATATCTTTTAATGCAACAATCATCATAGATGCAGTGTCAAAGAAAACATTTGGGTTGCAACTATGGTTGATGTATTGCAGAAACTGCGGCATCAAAGTAATATGTTCTCTAATACCACGTTGTACCGTAAGGTAATTAGGCTCGGAGAAAACTTCCCCGGCAGAAAAATTACTGATGAGATCTCCTTTTTTAAAAGGGACCAACGCGTGTAATGATTTTTGATTTGTAATTTTATTTTGTAATATTTCAGCGAAGCCGTGTTCACTGATAATTTCAACAGAGCTTTTAGTTATGGCAGTGGTTATCATAAAATTTTTGACTAAATGAATTGTTATGGGTTTAATGTAAAAACATTTGTTATAGAAAGGTATAAAGGATCATATAAAAAATATATAAAACTTATACCAAAGTTTTCAACAATATAGTATCATTTTTTTCTGCTTACCTGCTTTAGGTAAATGAATAAAAGAGAACTTTAAAATAGCATCAACCTTTTTTTATATTAAATGATAACAATGGAATTGGCAAAAAATTATCTGGAAACCGTAAAGAAGCAATTTCAGAATTACAAATCTCTAGGCGAAAGATCGATGGATCAACTTGAAGCCTCTCAACTGTTTTATACAATAAACGAAAACACAAACAGTATATCCGTTATTGTAAAACATATGCATGGCAACATGCTTTCACGCTGGACAGATTTTTTAATTGGCGAGGGAGAAAAAACCTGGCGGAAAAGAGAAGATGAGTTTGAGGAGGAAAATATGGAAAACGCAATGGTTTTAATAATGTGGAAAGAAGGGTGGGATTGTTTATTTAAAGCCCTCAACTCTTTACAATCAGATCAGTTAACTGAAATTGTTATAATCCGAGGAGAGAAACACTCGGTTATGGAAGCAATTAACAGGCAATTAGCGCATTATTCTTATCATGTTGGACAAATTGTGTTTGCGGCAAAACAACTAAAAGGAAGTGAATGGGAAAGCTTGTCAATACCCAGGCATAAACACTGGCCTTTTTATTTAATGTAAAAAAATACTGGCCTTTTTTGCTTTAACAATACTTTCCGAATACTAAATAGTATATCATGTTCGTTTTTGAGTCTAATAGCTAAGACAAAACCACCTGGAATGACACATAATTCTACACAACAGGAAGTATTGCTGATAACCGGCAGCGGGTTTGCAAACAGGCAATACCAGGAAAAAGACAATACAGAGAATTTAAAAAATCTCTCTCAAGAAGAAAGATTGAAAGAAGCATGCTGGAATGGTATGTTAAAAGATATGCTTCCCGAACTTTTTTTTCAGACCTGGAATGCAAAATTATTTTTATGGCAAATGAGAGAAGCACAACATTTTATTGCCATGGAAATGGCAGAGGAGCCAGTTGATATTGATTATTATGCATCAATAGATCCTTATTGTTTTATGACAAAACAAGGATTTAGCTAACTGATCTAATTGTAAAAAAATAAACCAACGGCTCAGCTTGTTTAACTATGCCGTTGGTTTATCCGATAGTTACTTATCTCATCATGTGTGATTTATTTCCAAAAACCAATGATAATTGAAAACGGCTAACCCTGTCTTCCGGGGATGCGCTAAGTACTTGATTTTCCTGACCTTTCCATGATCTGTCTGTAAAGCTGCCAATATAACCTAATTGTACACCCACAGAGCCGGTTCCTTTTGGCGACTTTAAAGCAAAGCCAAGGCCCAGGCGATAGGTAAGAAATGAATTATTAAATTTTACACTTTGAATATTATTTTGTGTAACAGGTGAAGTAAGTACGTCATTAAAATCAACCGCAGCGTTATCTTTATAAAAAACAGCCCTGTATAATTCTCCGCCTAAACCAACTAACGGGTATAACATAAATTTGTCAGAAGGAAGCAAGTCATAACCGAAATCAATTCCACCGCTTAGGAAACGAAGGGCACTACTTCTTTTTCCCCTCTCGCCGCTTAAACTACTTCCACCGGTTACATTTAGCCCTGAAACAAACCTTTTTTTAACATTCATTGAACCCAAACTAAGGCTCCACATTTGGTCTTTTAATGGTTTATACTGCGGATTTAGGCCAATTCGTTTATTTAACTCATCGAATTGTTGAAAAGTAACACCAATTCCATTGGTCATTAGCATGATAGTTGAATCCTTGGTTTTCTTTTTTTGTGCATATGAGGAAAGGCATATACAAGAAAGAATAATTAATAGTACTTTTTTCATAACATTATTTATACGGTTAAAATTTTTGTTTACAGAAGGATAACATTTTTTGCATTGGTTTAGTTCAGTCCTTTAATGGGTTTGTATATTTTTAAGGCGAGGATATATATATTTCCGGCACGAATGGATACAATAACTTCCGGGGAATAAAAAAAGATCACATGAAGTGATCTTTTACATTTTGAGTGTCATTCAAGTTCATTTGCTATATGGAGCAAGTTCCGAACAAGAAATGTAGTGCTTAAGGTTAGCCAATTGATAAGGTGTCGTCGGGGGGCTAGGAACCCGAAAGGAGCAGGCGGCAAATATTCGCCTTTACTAAAAATAAATTATTTTTGTGGCAAGAGAGAGAAGTACAATATTTGTAACTATTCAGTCCTATTTTTTCAAAAATCAGAAAGTTGTTCACATTATATGAGCTGATTTTAAAATTAGCAGGTTTTTATTTTTAAACCATCCTCATCTCCTTTGAATATTTTCTTTTTCTTTTTTTATTTATTG
>JANOPU010000014.1:0-2428 GCA_031422055.1 Ferruginibacter sp. | reverse complement strand
CGGTAAAGAAACCGGTACACTCAATAACCACATCCACATCGTGATTGCCCCATGGAATTTGAGCAGGGTCTTTTTGTGCGTATATTTTTATTTCATTGCCATTAACAATGATGGCATTTTCTGTAGAAGTTACGTTTTGTCCGAACCTGCCCTGTGCGCTGTCATATTTTAATAAATGAGCCAATACTGCCGGGCTTGTGAGGTCATTGATAGCCACTACATCTATACCTTTCATATCGTGTATCTGGCGAAATACCAAACGACCTATACGGCCAAATCCATTGATTGCAACTTTTACTGTACTCATAACTAAAATTTGAAATGGTGATTTTATTATTTGCGGCAAAAATAAAGTATGTGGAGCAAAACTGGGGTAAAACCTGCCTTGAATTAAAATATTTTTTGATCTGAGACAATCAATATCCGCAGATAGTTAACTGCGAAGAGATTTGCAGCATTATTACCAATAAGGAAGAAGAAGCAATAAAAGGGTATTAAGCCAGGATACTAAACTCGGCCGTTACCGGCTTCATCCCATAAGCAGATTGAACGTCATTGAACAATACGTATTTGATCACGCCATGATGAATATAGCCATTGGATAACTTCCAGTATGGGTAAATAAATATGCCTTTGTCATCAACTGAGTGAACACGAAAAAGTGGGGAAGTTATCCCGGGAGACGGGTTCGTTTTTTCCAGGTCCATTCCAGCATAGTAGTACATAAGATAAGTTTTTACGAAAGTAAAAAGTATGAGGGTGAAATACTGGTTTGTTTATGCACATTTCCACAATTCGGGGATTCGATTCGAGGCATAAAAAAACCTCTCAAAGTAGAGAGGCTTTTGTAGCACGTACGGGAATCCCTGCCTGACTGCGTCAAGCAGGCAGGGAACCCGTGACTCATCCTTGCTTATCTTTAAAATATTTCCTTAACCAGTTTTTACCAGCAGTAGATTTCAAATACTTTTCTCTTAATCTTCCAGACGCCCAATCGGTTTGCTGCTCCGTATAAATTATTTTCCAGGGAATATGAGCTTTTGTATAGCGATTTTTTCCACTGTTATGCTCTTTTAATCTGGCAATTGGGTCTAATGCCATACCTACATAGGTAGCATTATCTTTCTCACTCAACAATACATAAACAGTAACCATTGTAAATTAAAAAACCTCTCATTGTAGAGAGGCTTTTGTAGCACGTACGGGAATCGAACCCGTGATTCCTCCGTGAAAGGGAGGCGTCTTAACCCCTTGACCAACGCGCCATCGCTTTTAAGGGACGGCAAAGATAACACGATGCAGTTTTGTAGCCAAAATTTTTTAAAAAAAGAGCTTATTAACCTGATAATGGCAACAGTGTTGAATTCCAATAGCTGTCTCTCATCATTTTATCTACCAATTTCGTAGTTTGTGTTCAAATCAAATTAAATTATCATGGCTGTTCAATGGCAAGGAATATTTCCCGCACTTACCACTAAGTTTACCAATGATGACAAATTAAACCTCCTCCTGTTTGAAAAAAGCCTGCAGGCCCAGTTATCGGCCGGAGTAAACGGTATCATATTGGGTGGTACATTGGGAGAGTCAAGTGTATTGACAGTGGAAGAAAAAGAATCTTTGGTAAGGTTTGCCGTGGAAAAAGCAAACAAAAAGGTTCCTGTAGTATTGAATATTGCGGAAGGATCTACCAAAGAAGCGATCATCCAGGCAGGCAATGCAAAAAAATGGGGAGCAGAAGGATTGATGTTGCTTCCGCCAATGCGCTATAAACCCGATCACCGGGAAGCTGTGAACTGGTTCAAAACAATTGCAAATAATACTGATCTGCCCATCATGATCTATAATAACCCGGTGGACTATAAGACCGAAGTAACATTAGATATGTTTGAAGAGATCATTGAATGTAAAAACATCCAGGCGGTGAAAGAATCTACCCGGGATACAACGAATGTAACCAGGATGATCAATCGCTTTGGCGACAGGATAAAGATCTTATGTGGTGTTGATACGTTGGCTTATGAAGAACTTTGTTTGGGTGCGGATGGCTGGGTAGCAGGATTGGTCTGTGCATTTCCAAAAGAAACAGTGGCTATTTATAAAATGTTAAAAGAAAATAAAATGGAAGAGGCTTTGAAAATATATCGTTGGTTCATGCCATTATTAGAATTAGATATTCATCCCAAACTGGTTCAGTATATAAAGCTGGCAGAAACACAAGCAGGGATTGGCTCTGAATTTGTAAGACCACCAAGGATGGTATTGGAAGGAGAAGAAAGAGCGGCGATTTTGAAGATCATTGATAGTAGTATAGCAAAGAGGCCAAAGTTGGGATAGGTAGTAAATAAGTTTTCATAGAAATAAATTACACGAATTGGTACGAATTACACGAATTTGTACAATACTTGTTTTTTAATTCGTGTAATTCGTA
>JANOPU010000013.1:0-7901 GCA_031422055.1 Ferruginibacter sp. | reverse complement strand
ACTCGCAATGACGATATTGAACAAAGTAACTTTAAATTCTCATTTATTGAATTCCTTTTTCCATGCTTCCATACCACCGGTAAGATTGACGAGGTTAGTAAATTTAAATTTATGATGAAGTCTTTGTATGACTATCTGGCTTCGTATTCCTTTTTGACAATAAAAAATTACGGGTTTGTCTCTTTTTAATTGATCAAGATTATCAAATAAGGTATCGATGGGAATTAATATTCCGCCAATATTAAATTCAGCATGCTCCCATGGTTCCCTTACATCAATGAGAATTAAATCATCTTTATCTTGTAATTTTTGTTGGAGTTCAACCGCACTGATCGATAGCATGGGTAATGTTTAATATTCATCTTCATTTTCCCATATCCGTTTTAGTTTAAGTTTACTAACCGGTGCTACGACCAATGGGAATTTTTCAACAGCCACATTACTTTGTTCCAGTCCAAAACTCTTTTCTTCGCTGACACTGATGGCTTTAAACCAGAAATAAAGCCGCATGATTATATGTTCAAAGAATGGCAATTCATTATCCTGGCTGAGGAATTTTTCCATCACAATAAACTGGAAGTCTCCTACCACATTGTTTTTTTGCTGGCTCTCGTAACGACTGGTAATATTCACTTCTCTATTGGCTACCAGGTCTTCCACTACTTTTTTAAACATCAGGTTGATGCGTGGCGCCACTCTGAATCCTAAACGGAATTCTACCCGGATGATATCATTCGGAATAATATGTTCAACAACATATTCACAAGTATAAGGATCATCTAATGTATCAACATGAACAAACCAATAGATATCTGCCCGTTTGGGCTTGCCGCTTAAAATGCTATAAATTATTTTATGCTCTATCTCCTTTGGATTATTTGCACTGGTTAAATAAACAAGATGTGTTGCATATTTAGGAACAGAGGAGTCATTACTCAATTCTTCCATTTTAGGAATATATTCTTCAACCCTTACAAATTCAACGTAACGATTTTTAATTTTACGTGCCCGGTACCAAACATACATAACAGAGAACATGAGAAAACCGATCATTAATGAGATATAGCCTCCATGCTTGAATTTATCCATCAATGCAATCAAAAATCCGATTTCGCCGATAAAATAAAATGCTATGAAAAAATAGATAAGCACTGATTTAACTCTATGCAAGACAAGGTAATTTGCAAAAAGAATGGTAGTCATTATCATAGTAGTAATGATCGCAAGCCCATAAGCTGCTTCCATTTTGGCAGATTCTCTGAAAATAAGGACAACTCCAACACAGCCTGCAAAAAGAAGTAAATTAATTGCTGGTATGAATATTTGCCCTTTTGCTTCTGATGGATAATCCACTTTAAACTTTGGCCATAAATTTAAACGGATGGCTTCATTTATCAAAGTAAAAGAACCTGTTACCAATGCCTGACTTGCAGTAATTGCTGCAGAAGTTGCGATAATTACACCCGGCACAATAAACCATTGGGGCATCAGATTAAAAAATGCATTAACCCCCTCTTTATTCCTTGCAACTTCTCCAATAAACTGACCACTATGATATTTCAAGAGGCTTGCACCCTGCCCGAAATAATTTATCAGAAGGCATGCTTTTACAAATATCCAGGAGATACGGATATTGCCTCTTCCACAATGTCCAAGGTCGCTGTATAGCGCTTCAGCTCCTGTTGTGCATAAAAATACTGCCCCTAACAACCAAAATCCTTCGGGGTAATTAAACAAAAAATGGAAAGCATAATAAGGATTGATTGCCCTAAAAATGCCAAAATCATCAGAAATATGAATAATCCCTAAAACTGCAAGCATTGCAAACCAGATTGTCATGACCGGGCCAAATATTTTTCCGATAGATGCAGTACCAAACTGTTGCATAAAAAAGAATACAGTCAATATTCCAATAACGATATATACAATCGTATTTTGTTCCATATCATGAAAACGAGGGAGTACTTTCAGCCCTTCGATTGCAGAAGTAATTGATATAGGAGGAGTAATGATTCCATCGGCCAACAAAGCAGCACCACCAAGCATTGCAGGAATGACCAGCCATTTTCCTCTTCGTCTTACTAATGCAAACAATGCGAATATTCCTCCTTCTCCATTATTATCTGCTCTTAAAACGAGTAAAATGTATTTCACTGTTGTAAGAATCGTAAGTGTCCAGATAATAAGAGACAAAGTGCCTAAAATAAGTTCTTCGCTGATAACCCTGTCTTTTATGATGGAGTTGAAAACGTAAAGGGGTGAAGTGCCTATATCGCCGTAGATGATTCCTAACGCTACTAATAATCCTGCAGCAGAAACCTTGTTAATGTGTTTTCCCACTAAAATATATTTTCTATAATGCCAGGCTAAAATGTACCGGGATTATGCAAATGTAAAATGAATTCATTAATAAAAACAGTAAATTTTTGAATTATCCCCTGATATTTTTTAAGATAGGTTTTGCATATTTATAGCATTCTTCCGTATGGTCATAAACCATTCCAACTGCTTGCATAAAAGCATAACATATAGTTGAACCAATAAACTTAAACCCTCTTTTTTTTAAGTCTGCACTCATTTTATCAGATACTTCCGTTTTTGCCGGAAGCTTGTCGGTACTTTTCCATGAATTGACAATAGGTTTACCATCCACAAAACTCCAGATATAAGTATCAAAGCTTCCGAATTCCTTTTGCACTTCTAAAACTGCTTTTGCGTTAATGACAACCGAATTAATTTTTAATTTATTCCTTACTATTCCAGGGTCTAAAATTAATTGATCGATCATTTTTTGATCATATTTAATGATCTTTTTTAGGTCAAAATTATCAAAAGCCTTTTTGTAATTTTCCCTCTTTGCCAGAATAGTTGACCAGCTTAGTCCCGCTTGTGCACCTTCTAAAATTAAAAATTCAAATAATAACCTATCATCGTGAACAGGTATCCCCCATTCCTTATCATGGTATTCCTGCATTTGAATATTGGAACCTGCCCAGGTACATCTTTTTATCATAAATACTTTTTGAGGATGGAAGTTAAATTTATTTTACCGCAAAGGCACGAAGGCGCAAAGAAAAGATGATAAAAGATTTGCTGTACAAGAGTGCGACGCAAGGATGCTGCTATGAAATACAACTGATGAAAACATAATTATTATTCTATTGCCACGAATGCAAGAATATTATCTATAAAATTATTAGTATTAATTCGTGCATTCGTGGCATAAAATAAAAAAAATCCCTCTCATTTAAGAGAGGGATAACATACAAACATTTACTACAAACTCATCGATTATTTTTGATCTGAAGGTAGTCTGATCATGTTATTAATAAAGTCAGACGAGGACGTCATACTTTATTAATCTGGTTTTTTACCTTCTAAAAAAGTATTGATAGTGCCAATTTCTGCCTGATTATTATCATCAGTTTTTACTGTGTAATTACTGTAAAAACTTTCTACATCTGCGATCTGGTTGTGCATTTCCATATTGCGGCGAAGGTAAGCAGGTACCGTTTCAAACTCATTGTTAGGATCGGCTGCATTAATATTGAATGACAAATTACGCAGTTTTGCAATTCGATCTGTAGCCCGGCGCCTGAGTTCTTCTGTTTCGTCCTGCATTGCGGGCTCCTCAACAGCTGACATCATGATAGGCTGAGTCTGATCATCTGGCTTTTCCTCCGCCGCATTCTGGGAATCTTTAACTACCAGTTGCATTTCAAAAACAGGCTCGTCTTCCTGTGCTGATATCTGCAATGGCATTGGTTCCTCGGTCGAATTGGATTTCGAAATCGCCGGCTGTTCCTCCACATAAATCTGTGCAGGCTTTGCCAAATAACCACCTGACGAAAGGGGGATATCTTTGCTAGCTTCTTTATTTTCTACTACCTCTACTTTATTTTCTATTATCTGTTCTTTACTCGTTTCTTTAGCCGCTACAATTGATTTTTTAAGAGGAGGCGGAGTTGTTATTTCCATATCAAATGCCACAACGGGAACCTGATCTGCAGCCGAAGATATTTCAAAAAACTCTGGCGTTTCATCTAACTTCTCCACAGTAATTTTACTTAGTGGTTCTACGGGATTTGACTGAGAAAGTGTTGGCATAAAAGGATCCACTTCTTCGATGATCTCCTTTTCTTCAACAACCATTAATATCTCTTCTTCGAACTTTTCCAAAATTTGTTCCTCAATCTTTTCCTCTTTTTTTTCTTCAATCTTTTCTGCTTCTATTATTGCATCTTTATTTTCTTCGGCAATTGTTACTGGTTTGGTTAAGGATTTCTCAGTATGTCTTGGCATTTCCAGTTCCATAACAATTTTTTGATCTTTGCTTTCGATAACAGCAGGTTTTGCTTCTCTGGCAAAAGGGTCTTTATGTTCAAAACCTGTTGCTATTAGAGTAATACCGAGCTGGCTACCCAGCGTATTATCATAACCGAGCCCTAAGATAACATCGGTATCATCTCCGGCCTGGCTCAATAAATAATTCTGAATAATTTCTACTTCGTCCATAGTAAATTCATGTTCGCCTTCAGCTGAATTAATATTGATCAATATCCATTTAGCTCCACGAATATCATTGTCGTTCAACAAAGGAGAGGTTAATGCATTTTCTATTGCAAGTTGTGCCCTGTTGTCGCCATCAGCTGCTGCACTACCAAGTATTGCAACGCCGCCATTACTCATAACGGTGCATACATCCGCAAAATCCACGTTGATCTGGCCGGTACTGTTTATTACATCTGTGATACATTTTGCAGCAGTTGCCAATACATTATCAGCTTTAGCAAATGCTTCTTTCATTTTTAAGTTCCCGAACTGGTGGCGTAATTTATCATTGCTGATAACTAATAAAGTATCAACATGATTTTTTAAAAGCATGATACCTTCTTCTGCCTGTGCAATTCTTTTTTTGCCTTCATAAGCAAAGGGTGTTGTTACAATTCCAACAGTAAGTATTCCCAGATCTTTACAGATCTTGGCCAGGATAGGTGCCCCGCCGGTACCAGTACCACCTCCCATTCCGGCAGTGATGAAAGCCATCTTGGTGTTAACTTCCAGTATGCGTTTAATTTCTTCCAGGCTTTCTTCAGTAGCCTGCCTGCCAATAGCAGGATTTGCGCCGGCACCCAGTCCTTGTGTCAGGTGTGGCCCGAGCTGAATTTTGTTAGGTACTTTACTTAATGCAATGGCCTGTGCATCTGTATTGCATATAATAAAGTTTACGCCTTCAATATCCTGCGAAAACATGTGGTTAACCGCATTGCTTCCGCCGCCGCCAACACCAATTACCTTGATGATGGAAGATTGTTCTTTGGGTAAATCAAAATGAATCATGTTTGTAAGTTTGGTTGTTAGTAAGTATTTTGTTGATGTATGATGTATGATCTTTGAAGTATGATTTTTTTTGTACATCTTAAATCATACATCACCAATCATAAATTAAAGATGTGTGTCTTCTTCTTCTTTAAACATTTCTATCAGGTTGGTTTTAAATGTATCCATAAAACCTTTCAGGGTTTTTCTAGATCTGACTTTTATATGCGGTGCACCTTCTGTTTCTGTTACAACCTCTTCCGTTGCTACTTCCTGTTGCATGATACCGGTTGCATTTACTTTTATAAAATTATGATCGAGTTTCTTATTCTTATTTTCATAATCATTATATCCTTTTAATATTAAGCCAATACAGGTACTATACATGGGTTTGGCAAGTTCTTCAATATGACCACCGGATAAATGCTCATTTGGATATCCGATCCTTGCATTCAATCCGGTAACATATTCTGTAAGTTGAATCAGGTGTTTCAGTTGAGAACCGCCGCCTGTGAGGATCACACCGCCATTCAGCATACGGTTATCAAGGCCTACCTGCTTTAAATGATAACTGACAAAATCCATGATCTCACTCATACGTGCCTGTATGATATTGGCAAGATTTTTTACAGAAATTTCTTTAGGTGCCATTCCCCTTAACCCTGGTATAGTTATGAATGCATTTGCTTTAGCTTCGTCACTCAATGCGCTGCCAAACTGAATTTTCATTTGCTCAGCCTGGGTTTTTAATACGCCAAGTCCGGTTTTAATATCATTGGTGATATTTTCACCGCCAAAAGGAATTACAGCTGTATGTTTTAAAATGCCTTCATAAAAAACTGCAAGGTCGGTTGTGCCACCACCTATATCTACAATAGCAACGCCGGCTTCCAAATCCTGATCACACATTACAGCGGCTGCAGAGGCAAGTGGTTGTAATACTAAATCTTTGGTTTGTAAGCCGGCTTTTTCAACACTTCTGTTAATGTTGCGTATTGCATTTTTATCGCCTGTTATTATATGAAAATTTGCACCCACTTTTACACCACTGTAACCAATAGGGTTTGGAATGTTTTGAAAATTATCAACGGTAAATTCCTGAGGAATTACATCAATGATCTGATCGCCGGCAGGAATATAAGTCCGGTATTGATCAGCAACTAACCTGTCAATTTCTTCCTGCATGATCTCTTCTTCTATACTTTGCCGAACGATATCGCCCCTCGTTTGTAAACTCTTAATATGATGGCCGGCGATTCCAACATACACTTCGCCAATTTCCAGATTCGGATTCGACGCATAGCAATTTTCCAACGCCTGTTGTATTGCTTTAATAGTTTGGTCAATGTTTAGCACCATCCCATGCTGTACACCGTTACTATTGGCACGGCCAAAGCCAAGTATTTCCAATTTGCCAAATTCATTTTTTCGGCCGGCGATTGCAGCAATTTTAGTTGTACCAATGTCGAGTCCTACAATAATGGGTTGTTCCTGATTCATAGTTGTATTTTTTAATGTTTGTAAGTTTGTTTGTATATAATTTATAAATTACTTTTTTTAGGCATTAGTATTTTTGGTTTTTCACCCGTTACTTTTGGTTTTATAATGGATGAATTTTTTTTCAACTCTTGTTTAACAGGTGGCTTTTGAACTGATTTTGTTTGTGCTTTTATAACTGGTTTTTGAATTGGTTTATTTTGAGGTTTTAATATTGTTTTTGTTACAGGCTTTGCAATAAGAATTACCGGTTTTTCTTTCGGTTTAGGTACTACATCCATTTTAGTTGATTCTACTGATTCTTCACGCTGTATAGATTGCTGGATCATGCTACTATCGTTACTTTTCCTGTCTTCCTGAAAAACTCCATATGTTGAATCTTCTGCATGCCTTGCTGCATTTGCGACAATGATCTCCATCATCTGTTTTGTTCTTAATGAATCCGCACTTACGTCATCGGCACCTTTTATCTTGGCAACCACCTGATCTTTGTATTGCAGGTTGATAATACTATATCTGTTCCATCCCATATTCGTAATTACTTTCTTATAAAACAGTTGTAGTTTTTTAAACTTTTTTACTGCATCTGAAGCATCTCCAAATACAATGACCTGATTGCCCAATTTTGGTATCATTTCAAAATTTCGTTGATCAGTTATATCAACCTGTTCAATCAAAGCCATCAGAAATGGATCCTGTTGAATCAGTGTGCTCATGTTTTTTATATCATTCAACAGATTGCTATCGATACCGGATAATATTTTTACATCCGAAGGGAAGCCTGTAAAAACAGGAACCCTCGCTGAAAATTTATCACTCAAAGGCAGCATCATATTGGTACTGTCAATATAAAAGGTACTTCCACCTTGTGTAAATACCCTTGCCACCGGTTCTCTTTCTTCTACTGCTACCTGTAGTATTTCATTGTTATCAAAGAACAGTTCTGCATTCTTAATCCATACGTCTTTTTTTAAAGCAGTTTCTATACCAACCAGGTTAAACTGATCAATTTGTTTTCCTATCGCATGCTGGCCTTCAAACCTGGTTATGATTTTTAAAACATCCGATTTATCAATAAAAAAATT
>JANOPU010000012.1:0-18327 GCA_031422055.1 Ferruginibacter sp. | reverse complement strand
GTTTCATTGAAAAAATGAATTATGTAAATAATCAAAAAATTGTGAAAAATGCCTCATTTACCTGGTCATGTGGAGGCTGTTGTTGTATTCAATATTCGTATGAAGTACTTTGATTTTTTCTGTAATTATATTTTTTAATCTTATATTTTGGAACCATAATTTCTTTTCTTCACTCAATGCACTTTCATAATTAATCACTGCTTCTTCAAAAAATCCGCTGTTTTCATTCTTCAGTGCCTTTGCAAAAAAAGAAACTGTAATATTTTTTTTTAAAAGAAACCGAACTAAAAAAATGATACTAAATAAGAACAGGATTAAATAAAAGTAGTATGCAATTGTCATAAACTGCATTTTCGGGTAAGTAAATAATTCCACAAGTTTATTTCAATAATTCATTTTAATTTTTCAATATTACTTTCAATGCTTTTTCTTTAGTCGCATTTTCGTAAGTTCTATATGCTTCAACTCCATGATTTATTTCCCGGGCCTTGATAAATTAATGCTTTCATGAGTTTTTATTTTTTCAGTATATGATTAAAAAGGATCAATTTTACTTATAAATAAATGAGTTTTACGATACTTTTTCGGATTTCATTTGCTCAATACGGTTCATGATCACCTTTCTTATTTTCACCTGAATTATTCTGATGGTTTTGCTGTTTGGCCGGCTGTATTGATCGCTGTTGTTTTACCGGTTGTTGAATATTACGTTCCTGTTGTACCTGTTGCTTTTTCTGTTGTTGATCGATACGTTGTTGTTGTTTCTGTTGTTGATCCATACGTTGTTGTTGAACCTGTTGTTGTTTCTGCTGTTGATTCATACGTTGCTGTTGAACCTGTTCTTGTTTCTGCTGTTGATCGACACGTTGCTGTTGAACCTGTTGTTGTTTAATAGTTTGCGCTGGTTTGTGTGTCTGTGTTTTCACATCTTTTAAATTCACAATGATGGATGGAGTGGCTTTTTGTCCGGTACCGTTGTTTTTTTCGATCCGCGGCTTGTAAATCTGAAGTTGATTGTTTTTAAGATGCTGGCCTGGCTTATTACTTTCCGTAATAGCAACCGGGGTAAATTTTTTGCCAGCACGTTTTTCTACTTCAACTCTGTCAGGACCTGCGTGGTAAGTTGCATTACGGGATCTGTCTAACCTGCGATTATTTATCACCGTTGTATTATTGAAAATCGTAACATTATTTGAGTTGTTGATATAATAGTTATTGATATTTGTTCTTCCAAAATCGCGGTCTCTTACAAATGTCCACCGGTTGTATGGTATATTATATCTATTGCTGTATGCCAGGTCAACACTAACTCCAGGGCCTATGGGAGCCCATCCGTAATAGTCATTCGATCTTCTCCAGGTAACCCATCCCGGGCCCCACTCGTAACCCGGAGCCCATAACCATCCGTAACTTGGTTCATAAAACCAGCGACCGTAGTGAAAAGGTGCCCATCCCCACGAGTAATTGGAAACCCAGGCCCATCCTTCATTTGTTAAAACCCAATAGCCGTTAGTTCCATAGGGAGTAAACCCTGAAGGTACATTGGGCATCCATACGTATCCATAATCTGGGTTATCAACCCAATTACCATAAGGACTTAAATCATCATAAAAAACCTGATAGTTAGCAGTTCCCTGTGCAGAAACTTTTGGCGCCGCTAAATATAAACTTATACAAAGCACAATAAAAAAGGCAATGAGTTTAATATTATTTTTCATAGTATGTATCATTTATGTTGCAATTATGATACAAAGGTGGGGCACATTAACGCTTTAACTGTTACAAGATATTGAATATATGTTACATATTTCATACATCTATTTCAAGATATTTTGAAATATTATTCTTTTAATAATTGACCTACTTTTTATTTTTTATGGATATTAAAAGAAAACCTGGAAGTTGTGGGAACAATGTTTCCGAGCAGGAAGCCCCAGGGTTTCATTATTTCGATGTGATCGAAAATGACTTTTAGAATAGCTGTTAATGGAATCGATAGAAACATGCCGGGAATACCCCAGATTGCATTACCGATCAATACTGCAATGACAGAAATAAGCGCATTAATCTTTACACGGGATGCAACAATTTTTGGTATGATATAATGGTTATCAATAAACTGAATAATCATATAAATAATAAAAACCAACACCGGATATGAAAGTGAATCCTTTGTTACATAAGCTATGATCATTGGTAATGCAATTGCAATGATCCCGCCTATATATGGAATGATATTGAGTATGGCACCTGTAATTCCAAGGATGATCGCATAATCAATTCCTATAAGTATAAGTCCGGCCGAATTTAGTACAGCCATGATCAACATTTCAAAAAAAAGACCGATCAGATAACTTTGTATTATATTTTTTGAGTTCGTTAATACATCCACTACCGTATTATGATGTTCAGATCGAAAGAGTTTACGGATAAATTCGAGTAATAATGTTTTATAATAAAGAATCATGAATAAATAAACCGGCAGCAACATTACAACAACTAATATTTGCCATACTTCTGTGAGTTTTTCACCAATTGAAAAGTCATTGATCGCATCACTTTGCGTTTCTTTTACCCAGGCATTTATATTGACTTTTCGGATATTTAATTTTTTTGAAACCCATTGAACCAATTCGGTACTGGTTATGTTGATCTTAGATTTCAACTGAGGATACGTTTCACTAAACATAGTTACCTGAGAAGAAACGATATACAAAATGCCTAACACCATACTAATGGCTAAGAATACTGCAATTGAAATAGCAATTATTTTATTTACTTTTTTCCTGATGAGGTAATTAACAAGCGGATTCAGCAAAATAGCTGTAATGGTTGCAAATACAAGCGGTATTAATATATCCTTTCCTACATATAAAGTAAAAACGAAAGCAAACACACCGATAAAGATAAG
The DNA here is from genome assembly GCA_031422055.1 of Ferruginibacter sp. Lineage (GTDB taxonomy): Bacteria > Bacteroidota > Bacteroidia > Chitinophagales > Chitinophagaceae > Ferruginibacter. The sequence goes on along the minus strand of JANOPU010000012.1, from coordinate 15,416 downwards.
TGCAATTTTAGCATAAAAGGGCTTTTGTGGTGAAATGTCCATTAAACTTTATTTAATTCCTCCTAATGTTTGTAACTATTTTATTAAACTGAATAGAATAGTTGTAGTTATTTGTTGTTTCTTTTTTTACAGTTAACTATTTAAAAGATTGAGTCTTAAACAAATATTTTAACTCAGTATTATTAAATCAAAAGAAAATAAATTACTCGCAGCTTTGCTGCGGAGTGAACGAAATATTTATTGCCACAGACCTGTCTGCCGATTGGCAGGTTCGCAGATTAGATTTTTTTGATTCTATTAAATCTGTGAATTTGTGGCAATTTGTGGCAATTTGTTTTTTTAAATACCTCGCAGCTTAGCGCGGGTCATTCATTATCTAAATAAAAAATGACAAAAAAAGCATACTGCCATAAAATCTTTAATAGCAGTATGCCAGTTTGTGTAGACTATACAATTAATTATACAATCTCTCCTAAACCATTTTTCATAAAATGATTTGCTTTTTCCTTCATGCTTTCAGCTTCTTTATTAAACTTTTCTGTGAATTCCTGAACTTTATCATTCATTTCATCAGTAAGGCCATTACTTTTACCTGAAAGATATTTGCGTGTCTTACTTCCTTTTTGTGGTGCTAAAAGGATCCCTAGTGCTCCACCAATAGCAGCGCCTATTAATAATGCACCTGCTATTTTAAAGGTATTGTCTGTATGTGTCAATTTGTTTGTTTTTAAGTTTTTAAAATGTGTTGAGTTATAGGATTTTCCGGCCCTGAATGACTCTGAGTATTACGGCAATTACTGCTATTACTAAGAGAACATGTATGATTCCTCCGGCATGAAAACCCAGGAATCCAATTAACCATAAAATAACTAGTATTACGGCGACTGTATAAAGTATGTTTCCCATAAAATTTGTTTTAATTGTTAATAAATGTTATTGTGCTTTTATTTTATTTTGATCACTTTTTCAGGGTTCAGATACTTTTTTATCCCGGCAATTATATTTCAGAAATTATCTTGTGTATCTCTGATTTTGTTTTACCAAGTTTAGCCTCCAGCCTGCCCAGCATTTCATCTTGTTTGCCTTCTGCGAATAATAGATCACTGTCTGTCAGCATTCCGAATTTCTGTTTCAGTTTACCTTTTGTTTCTTTCCAGTTACCTTTTAATTCTGTTAAATTTTTCATGAGTATATTTTTATTTTAGTGTTACATAATTGAATAACAAAGGTGAGAATAACTGCATAAATACTTGTTATACAATAGCTGATTTTTATTGTATATTTCACACATTATGCTATGTGTAAATTATTATTTAATGCTGTGTAATACTTCTTTTTAAGTTTTATAGTCTGAATATTTCTTATATATTTTTCAAGGGTAAGCCTTGCCATCAGAAAACTGGCAGTTGATTCTGCACCCTGGTTGAGATTTACATTATATTCTTCAAGACCGTCGTAACAACCACCTGTACATGGATTATATACGATCTGGTTCAGATGATTATTGCCCAGGAACCAATTAAAGGATAAGATCATTTTATTTATATATGCTTCATCATTAAATACATTATAAAATTTATTTAATGCGATAATCGTGTAGGCTACATCAATTGGTTGTTCACCGCCGATTGAATTAGATGATCCTTCTTTTCCTTTATACATCCAACCTTTATTGGAAATGACATTTATACTGTTTTTTCGAAAAGTTTTGGATAAAAGAAAATCAAATGAAGATTTGGCAATTTCTTTATATACCGGTTCACAGGTAGCTAACCATGCACATAACATGGCTTCCGGCAACGTACTATTTGCATACGTCAGGTAACTTTCATACCAGAGCCAGTTATGGTCAGACTCATGCCGGTACATTTGAATCAGTTTGTCAGCAAAATACTTAATTAAAGAAGTGTATTTTTCTGATTTTACTTTTTTATTCTGATAATACAAGCCTTTAATTATAAATGCCATTGCACGCGTTGAATGAATATTTTTTGCATGTAGCATTGCATTTTGTAAGATGGACTCTGCTTCCATTCCCATTGACTTGAAATTATCCGGTATCAGGTCACTGATGGATACCAGATAACCCAAAGCCCAAATAGCTCTTCCATTTGAATCAGCCAGATTTGTTGAAAAATTCTGTTCTGTAAAATCATTTTCAGCATTTACATAATTTAGAAAATATCCTTCCCGTTGCAGGCAATATTTTATGAAAGAAAAGTATATTTTAATATACTTTAAATCAGAAATTTCTTTCGTTAATTTATAGTGCTGGCACATGGCTATTAATGCCCTTGCATTATCATCCAGTGTATACCCGGAATTAATATCGGGTTTATTTAATCTGGAAAACTGAATGATTCCAAAATCAGTTGTCATTTTATATAAATGATCCAGATTGATCGAAGGAATGGAATACTGTAATGAGATATCTGTTCCTATATATTTTTTGAATAAAGATGCATGGGCAATGGAAGCATTTTCCCAACAGGTGTAAGCCATTTTGTGTAATCCGTTTAAGCTGATATTATTTCTTTTTTGATCATCACTCAATAAACTGATAACGGCCTCGCTTAATTGGGTGGAATTTCCAAAATCAATTATTATCCCTGTTTCATTGCTAAGTACTTCCAATGCATGTGGTATGGGTGTAGATACGATCGGGCATCCACAACTCAGTGCATAAGAAAAAGTTCCGCTTACAGCCTGGTTTGGGTCTTTAGAAGTAAATAAATATATATCGGTTAATTGCAGGTATTCCAGCAATTCGGACAAGGGTAAATAGTAATTAAGGTATTGTACATGATGCTGTAATTCCAGCTTTCTTACAATTTCATCCAGTTCATTTTTATATTTATATCCTTCCTGTTTGATAACAGAAGGATGTGTTTTTCCGATGATAAGAAAGATAATATCAGGATTTGATCTGATTATAGATGGAAGTGATTTTAGGGTAGTTTCAATATTTTTTCCTGAGCTCAGCAATCCAAATGTTGACAGTACTTTTTTTCCTGATAAATTGTATTTGATCTTTAATACTTCCTTATCAATGTGCGGTACCAAATGTGTTCCATGAGCTATAACTTCAATCCTTTCTTTTTTTATTCCATATATATCTGTCAATATTTTAACAGAATCATGGGTCATAACTATAACGGATCGTGAAATAGTACAGATTTGTTTCACCATTTCCTTTAATGATTCTTCAGGATTTGGTAATACAGTATGAAACGCTGTAATAATCGGCTTGTTGATGGAGCTTATTAATTCTTTGAATTCAATAGGCTTGTTTTTATAGAATCCGAATTCATGTTGAATCATTACCAAACTGATCTCAATATCATTGTTGATCTTATTTGCTAATATATTGAATGCATCCGGCTGATCGGTATTAAGGATATATTTTATGGGAATTGGATAGCTGTGTTTTTCATTTTCTGACTCAATAGCACAGATACTGATCAAAAATGAATCGTTGAACTTACCTTTCAATGATGCGATCAGATCCTGCGAATATGTAGCAATACCACATTCTCTGGGAGGATATGAAGTAATGATGAGAATACCCGGTAATTTTTTGCTGTTATTTACCTGTTTTATACTAATAGCCTGTTTGTTCATAAGTTTTTCTTCTATGAAAACCGGTAGGTTGATAGGATAGTTGACCAATTTATTAGTTATCATCTTTTAAGATTAGTTTGTTAAGAAATATTATTGAACTTGAATCATAAGCTGTTACAACGATTATTTGATTTCCCATGTTTTGAAGTTTTAAACAGAAGTATTGGTAACACAAGGAATATGTTGGTTCTTATAAAGTAATAATTCTTTTATGAGAGCAGAATAACTTACAGATGCACAGGCTATTTGTTCATCTGCTGCACCATAATAGATATAAAGTGTGTCTTCAAATAATGCCGTGCCTGTTGGAAAGCAAACATTATTTACTTCACCTTTTAATTCCCATTCCAGTTGGGGTTTAAACAATGGATAGGGTAGCCTGGAAATTTCAATTTGAGGTTCATTCAGGTCAAGTAATGCAGCACAGGCTGAATAAACATACCCTTTTACAGTATCGTGTACACCGTGATAGATCAATAACCATCCGGCTTCTGTTTCAATAGGAGGGCATCCGCCACCAATATAACTTACTTCATGATCATGCTTTGGGCAAAGCACAATACTTTCATCAAAATGTAAGAAATAGTTTTGCCAGAATTCAGCTGTGAGATCCTTTATATCATTTACTGAGGCTATTTGAATATCGGGCCTGATACGATGAAGGAAATATAGTTTTCCGTTTATCCTCCTGGGAAAGAAAATTACATTTTTATCCCAAAGCAGTATTTTTATTCCCTGCTTTTCATGCATCTGCTCATGTTCATTGTACCGAAGATATTTTTCATTGATAGGGATTTTAGATCCGGCAAGGTGATTGAATTCATCAAAAGTTACCTGTGGTACAATCAATCCTATTCGGGTCCAATGCTGAAGATCAGTCGAGGTAGCCAAAGCTCCCAGTGCATTTACCCCGTCATAAGCAGTGAAACTAAGGTAATACAGATCGCCGATCTTTACAATTCGCGGATCTTCTATTCCATGTGATTCATAATCAAATTGTGGAAAGAGTAATGGTATGTCAGATCGTTCTTCAACAGTTAATGGCCCGTTTAATTTGCAATAACCGATACTCGAGTAATTTCCTTTACTCACAGCTCTGTAAAATATATGGACCGTATTTCCCTCTTTAATTATGGCCGGGTTTAATACACCCTCATTTTCAAAACCAAGCGTGGTTTTCCAGAGCAGGACTCCTTCTTTTTTAACGTTTATCATATCGAACCCCTGAAAGTTTATATTATTTATAAGATAATGTTATGCTGTTTTAAAATTTATAAATAAATGAATTCGGGGAGTATAAAGTTGGATGGTTTTTGTAGAGAAACTATTACATCACTTTGGGAATAACTTACATCTTTCACACATTAGATGCTACAAATAGGAATGATCAGATATGGTCAGATATAGGGAATGAAACAGCAGGGTAGGGCAATTATTTTTTTATACTGTCTTTTATATTTAATAATGTATCCTTTTTGTTTAAATCGGCTTGCTTTCTTATTTCAGCCTGTTTTTTTATTTCTGTTTTTTTCTTTTTCTTAAAATATCCCCGTAAAAGGAAACTATGTTTTACTGCATCCATATTATCACTCAAGCCTTTTGTTCCGGATTGCAGATTAGACATGGTTGAATCCAGTTTTACAGCCAATCTTCCATCATTCAGGTTCGAAGTAAATTGTGCAAATTCATTGGAACTGGTTTGCAGGTTGGTCAAAGTGCTTTTTAGGCTGTTGGAAAATGTTTCGTCGGAGATAAGTTTGGATAATGCGCCATTCCCATTATTCATTTTAAAACTAAATTTTGCGATCTGGTCAGTTATGATACCGGCATTATCTACACTCGTTTTTAAACTGGCCATTACATCCGACATTTCTATAGTACTCTTTGAAAGGATCCGATCATTATCTTTTACAGGATGGCCATAAACAGTTCCTGGTGATATTATCATGATCTTATCACCCATTAATCCGTCAGAACCAATTCCGGCTACTGCATCAGATTTTATAAATTGCTGAACTTCTTTTTTTAGTAACAGGGTAACCATTACTGATGTATCAGTTATCAGGTCAATTTTATCAACCGTTCCTACATTAATACCAGAAAAACGAACATTATTACCCTCTTTTAAGCCACTTACATTTTTGAATGTTGTATTTAAATGAAAAGTAGATCCAAATAAATTTTTATGTTTCCCTATATAATAGATAGTAAAAATAAAAAGTGCTAAACCTACTATGACAAACATTCCCAGTTTCCAGATAATTCCTTTTTTCTTATTCATAACTTTTATTTCAATGATCAGTTAAAAAATGAACGCACCCATTTATCATCACTTTTTTCCAATGTTTCGTAACTTCCCTCAGAATGAATGATACCATCCTTTAAGATCACCAGCCTATCGCCGGTTAATTTGGCACATGCCATATCATGTGTGATAATTATGGAAGTTGTTTTATATTTATTTTTCATTTCAAGTATCAGATCAATAATCTCTCTTGATGTGATCGTATCTAAACCTGTTGTAGGTTCATCATAGAATATGATCTCAGGTTTTAAGATAAGCGTGCGTGCAAGGCCTATTCTTTTACGCATGCCTCCGGATAATTCAGCAGGCATTTTATCAATAGCTTCCAGCAATCCAACACTTTCCAGTACCGATGAAATTTCTTCTTCCACTTCTTTTAAAGAAAGCTTTTTAAAATGCCGTTTCAATGGAAATGCAAGATTTTCCCTCACTGTCATTGAATCATACAATGCTGAATTTTGAAAAAGGAAACCAATTTTTAACCGAATGGCATTAAGTTCTTTGGTTTCCAATGTAGTGATATCAATATCAAATACTTTTAATTCACCCTTATCTGCCGCAACCAATCCTACTAAACATTTTATTACTACAGACTTTCCGCAACCAGACTTACCCAGCATGACCAGGTTTTCATTTCTGTTTACTACTAGATCAACCCCTTTTAAAACATCGTTGTCTTTTCCAAAAGATTTAAATAAGCCCTTGATTGAAATAAGTGGACTATTACTATCAGTTATAACCGGTTGATTTATATTTTCTGCTTTCTGAATCATGTTAATTTGAAATAAAATCTGTTATCTGAACTGCCAGCATATCAACAATGAATATCGTAAGTGAAGCAGCTACAACAGCTGAGGTTGCTGCCTTTCCTACACTTTCAGTACCCTTTGAAGCTGAGAATCCTTTATAGCATCCGATCATCCCAATAAAATATCCAAAGAAAAATGTTTTAATAGTTGCCGGTATAATATCTGAAAAATCAATGGAGTCTAGTACCTGTGAAAAATACCTCGCCAAAGTTACATCACTATGAATATTCATTCCGGTATAACCTCCTAAAATTCCAACTGCATCAGCAAAAAATACTAACAGGGGAACCATCAGTGTAGTGGCCAATATCCTAGTTACAACCAGGTATTTATATGGGTTAACTGCGGATACTTCCATGGCATCAATTTGCTCTGTAACTATCATTGAGCCTAATTCTGCACCAAATCCGGATGATATCTTCCCGGCGCAAATTAATGCAGTAATAACAGGGGCAATCTCCCTGATCAGTGAAAGTGCTACCATGCCCGGTAGCCATGATTCTGCACCAAACTCCGCTAATGTCGGGCGGGTCTGAAGCGTTAACACCAACCCCATGATAAACCCTGTGACGGCAACTAAAGGAAGTGTTTTGTTTCCAACAGAAAAGCATTGCCTGATGACTTCTTTTATTTCAAACGGAGGCCTGAAAAGTTCTTTAAAAAACCTTGCTGCAAATATGGTTATATTGCCGGCATCAGTAAATTTATTTTTTAGATAAATGACCAAAATATATTTTTAAAACGTTAATTAACATAAATAATTAAAAATATCTGTGCAATTATTTATTTAAATGAATTCCTCGCTGCTTTGCAGCCGTTTGAATGAAATATATTGCCACAGACCTATCTGCCGATAGGCAGGTTCACAGATTAGATTTTTGGATTCTATTAAATCTGTGGCAATTATTTTTGTTTTTAAATACCTCTTAGTTTTGCTGCTGGAGGCATTCATTTACATTTGCAAATTCTTCAAAGAATTCAAAAGCCCAAATGCCTGAAGTAGCCAGATGATAACAACGATCACAACTACAGCGTTTAGAATACTTTTGATTTTCCGGTCCATTGGGATATAGGTATTCACCAGCCAAAGAATAACACCAACAACGACAAGTACAAGTAAAATAGTAAGTAAAGGCATGATATTTATTTTAATAATGTTGCTTACAAAGTTGATCTATTTAGCTTTCCTTACTGTTACATAACTATGAATATTATTTATATTAATCACACATTAGGTGCATGAATTTGTTTAATCGAAAGAATTTCTTGCATCTTTGCTACGGAGTGAATGAAATATTTGTGGCTACAGACCTATCTGCCGATAGTCAGGTTCGCAGATTAGATTTCTTTGATTTTATTGAATCTGTGAACCTGCCTGCCGGCAGACAGGTCAGTGGCAATTTATTTTTTATTTTTTGATTCCTCGAAGCATTATTGCGGGGTTATTCATTATAAAATAATACCAGGATATTCTAACCACTGTGGTCGGTGAAAAAACCTACCACGGCTGCCGCCCTGGCTGGTATTTTTAACAGCCAGGGACAAGAATCTCTGATGTACAGGTAATATTTAAGTATGGTTCATTTCGTTCTTAACCTTGTTGAAAACAGTATTAACCTGTTGGTTTAATCCGCTTATTATTTCAATGCCGGTAGACAGCGTTCCAAGATTTTCCATTTTTTCAAATACAGATTCAAGTACGGAAATGCCAAGTATAGAAAATGAAGATTTTACTTTATGTACGATATCGCTTATGACTGTATAGTTACTCTTTTTTATTGCATCATCGAGCGCACTCAATTCATCCGGCGTTTCTTCAAGAAAAACTTGTATAATGTTATTCATCATTTCTTTATTTCCCCTGGTAACATTAACCAGGTAATCAATATTGCATACTTTTTCGGTAAGGCCAGCAGGTTTCAATGAATGTGTAATATTATTTTGAAACTCCGCCGATTTATTGCAACAGGTTAAATTATAGATAGCAGCAAAAAGTATGTCTGAATTTATTGGTTTTATTATATAATCATTCATTCCCAGTTCCAAACATCTTTCTCTCTCACCGGGTAAATTATTTGCACTCATCGCAATGATTGGAATATTTATTTTCAGATCTTTTCTTATGATTACTGTTGCCTGCTTGCCATTCATGACAGGCATTTCAATATCCATCAGCAAAATATCAAACTCATCAGTTTTCAGTTTATTTACTGCCACAGCTCCATTTTCTGCAGTTTGTAATTTTAATCCGATCTGCGAGAGTAAAATGGAAACCAGCTTTAGATTCAAAAGATTATCATCAATTAATAGAATATTTTTATTGCATATATTTTTGAGGTAAAAATCATTTATCTCATATGTTGCAGGGTTTGTCATCAGCAGCATATTTATTAAATTAGATTGGTAAATGAATTATATACTGTCAAGGTAAGTATCTTTTAAAATACAGGTATTACATTATTTACTAAATATGTTACATGATTCACATAAGTATTAAAAAAAATCAGAAAGGCATGGAAATCGATTAATAATAATCACATCCTGTCCATGTACCAGCTTATTTCCTTATTCATTTTTCTAAAAGCTAAAATATTGCTGATAATATTCTGCAACCGCATAAAAGCAGTTTCACTTTTAACTACATAATCAAATGCCTTGTGATGCATACAATTTACGGCCACTTCAATTTTATCCTGTTCCGACAAAATCACTACAGGGATATCCGGATTTGTATTTTTTATTTTATCCAATGTTTCCAATCCGTTCATTGCATTTTGATAAATACCATCGAGGTGGTAATCTAAAATGATCATATCAGGGTTTAAAAATAAATGCTCGAGGCAAAGTTCACCGGTTGGGAAAGTTTTTACAGTGAAATTTGTTTCCTGCAAAAATTCAATTTCCAATGATTTTAAGAACAGGGCATCATCATCTACGATGAAAAGATTTATTTTTTCACTACTCATTGGTTTGTGGTTTTTAATTTATTAAATTCAATTTCCAATTCAATACAGGCCTGTACACAAACTTTTTCTATTTCCATAACGAGGACAGGTATACCATCCGTCTGTTGTTGGGTACTTGCAAATTCCTGTATTTTTTTGGCCATGTTTTCTACATCTACACTAATGCCCATGATTGAAAACGATGGAATTATTTTATGTGCTGCCATATATAACGAATTCCAGTCTTTTTCTTTGAGGCTTTTTTTCATTGCACTGATTAGTGGTGGTGTTTGTTCGAGGTATAGTGAGATCATTTCCATCATCAATACCGGGTTAGATTTTGTACGATGGTGTAAATAATTCAGATCAATATATTTTGGCATTTCAATTTTGACGGGATTGTCATTTTTTAGTTCAATATTAATTTCAGGTTTTTTAACGAGCCCAATTATTTTGCTATACAATAACCTGTCATCAACAGGCTTGGCCAGGTAATCATTCATGCCAACTGCTTTGCATTTTTCGAGGTCAGTGGTAGTTACATCTGCCGTTAATGCAATGATTGGTATGTCTGATTTCAAAGTTGTCCGGATATATTCTGTTGCTTCAAAACCGTTCATTTCGGGCATTTGCAGATCCATCAAAATAATATCATAGGTTTTATTCTGCATTTTTTCGATGGCAATTTTTCCATTGGCTGCAATATCCCGATCAAAGCCAAAATCATCTAATAATGTTTTCATCAATAACTGGTTGAGAGCGATGTCTTCTACAACCAATACGCTAATGTTTTTATTTTCCGTATTTATTTCTACTATTTCTGATTCTGATTCTGCACTTTCATTTGTTTTATTGAAATTCAATATAAACCTAAATGTGGAACCTTCATTAACTTTGCTTTTTACCCCAATACTTCCTCCCTGTGTTTCTACTAATTGTTTAACGATGGCAAGCCCTAATCCCGTACCTCCATACAACCTTGATGTGCTGCTGGATGCCTGTTGAAAGTTTTCAAAAATCTTTTCAATCTTATTCTCATGAATGCCAATTCCGGTATCATTAATTATAAATTCAATGCTCACTTTTTCATCATCTTCATTCAGTAAATGTACACTAACAGTTATTTTTCCTTTTGTAGTAAATTTTACCGCATTACTCAAGAGGTTTAAAATAATCTGGTGTAAGCGTACCGGATCGCCCAATAATACTTTTGGAATATTTTCATCATATATTTTGATCAATTCTAAATTCTTTTCCTGGATCTTAGTCTCAAACAAATGAATCATAGCAGAAATAGACGATGCCATTTTAAAAGGGATATCCTCAAAGGACATTTTACCGGAATCTACTTTTGCCAGATCTAGAATATCATTAATGAGAACGATTAATGAATTGCCGCTTAATTTAATGGCAGTCAGATATTCCCGTTGTTTTGCTGTTAGATCTGTTTTTAATACCACTTTGGTAAATCCGATGATCGCATTCATAGGTGTACGAATTTCATGGCTCATGTTAGACAAAAATTGCTGCTTAGCTTTAACCGCATCTTCTGCTATTTTTGATGCACCTTCTGCCTTATTTTTTGCTTCTTCAGCAATTCCGGTAGCCAATTCAGCAAATATGATTGCCTCATTCAATTCGGATTCAACTCTTTTTTGTTCTGAAATATCTCTTGCTACTACCACTGCACCCATTACATTACCATGATCGTCTTTATAAACAGAACCGTTAAATAATACATCAGTCAACTTGCCATCCATGATAGTTAACGGGAAATCTGTCACAAATCCATTGGTAAAAACTTTTTGATAACCAATACGTGCTTTTTCAGGTTCAGTGAAATAATCTATAAAATCTGTTCCAATCAGATTTTGACGTAATACTCCTGTTACGTTGGCAGTTGCATTGTTCATATCAGTAATCTTTCCTTCAGAACTTATGGTGAATAACGGGTCACGGCTTGCTTCTATAAGACTGCGGGAATATTGAGATGCTGATTTTAATGAATAGCTTAATGCTTCCAGTTCTTTACTGGCAATTTCTTTAATTTCTTTTTCATTGTTTTGAAAAACCAATTCTTCGTTGGCAATGACTAACTCAGCAGCCCGGTTTTCTTTTTCATTATTTTGAAATATTAATTCTTTGTTTGCAATAATTAACTCAGCAGCCCGATTTTCTTTTTCATTACTTTGAAAAGCTAGTTCTATATCAGCAATGACTAATTCAGCAGCCCGTTTTTCCTTTTCATTTTTTTGAAATATCAATTCTTTATTCGCAATCATTAACTCAGCAGCCCTGTTTTCTTTTTCATTATTTTGAAATACCAATTCTTCGTTCGCAATCATTAACTCATTAGCCCTGTTTTCTTTTTCCTTGTTTTGAAATACTAATTCTTCGTTTGCAATGACTAATTCTGCAGCACGGTTTTCTTTCTCAGTGTTTTGGAAAGCGAGTTCTTCGTTTGCAATGACTAATTCTGCAGCCCGTTTTTCTTTCTCATTATTTTGATAAGCAAGTTCTTCGTTTGCAATGACTAATTCTGCAGCCCGATTTTCTTTTTCATTATTTTGAATAGCAAGTTCTTTGTTGGCAGCTCTTAAATCAATGGCCCATTTTTGTTCAGCAATATCCCTTGCAACAATTACAACACCCGTTACATTTCCATTGTCATCCTTATAAACCGACCCATTAAATAAAACATCGGTTGGCTTACCATTTTTATGTAGTAATGTCAGGGGGAAATCAGAAACAAATCCTTTTGCGAATACTTCTTTGTAAACTTCACGGGCTTTTATTGGTTCTGTAAAATAATCAAGGAAATCAGAGCCTATCAATAACTGGCGTTCAATCCCGGTTATTTTTACGGTTGCTTCATTCAAATCAGTTATTTTCCCCGCAATATTTATTGTAACCAATGGATCCAGGCTGGCTTCTATCAGGCTCAGAGAATATTTCGAAGCTATCTTTTGCTCATTCGTAATTGTTTCTAATGCATTATTCTTTAAACGCTGATTTTTAATTATAATAATTACCATTAAGAAAATAATAATGATAAAAATAATTAAAAGTAAAAGTAGTAAATTAGAATTTTTATTGTTCTTGTTGATTTCCAGTCTTCCTGCTTTCAGTAAACTCAATTCTTCTGATTTTATTTTGCTGATAATATTTCTGATGGTATCTGTTAACATTTTTCCTTTTAAAAGAATTGATCCATTATCAGTTACTTTTGATAAATGCTGCTTTTTGTTTTCAATTGTTACATTTGCCAATGCTAATCTTTCTATTGAAATATTTCTTAACGCATTTATACGTACTGTCTGAATCGGATTGTCTTTGTTAAGTGCTGTCAAAAAAGCCAGGTTATTGTTTATGGCAGCTTTTCCATTATCAAAGGACTCTAAAAACTTAACATCATTTGTTATGATAAATCCTCTTGCACCTGTTTCTATATCCAGGATATTCAAAAGCACTTCATCGCTTTTGCGTAATACTTCTTGTGTATGTTCAACATTATCCCTGATAGACTTTCGCCCTGAAGTATTGTAATAAAATAATGAAAAAAATATTATTAATATGCCTGCAGCAAGAATATTAAATATTACTATTTTCTTATCAGATATAAATTTCATATAAAATTATTCTATTTAATTTGTGTCATCTATATTTCCGATTTCTTCTATCGGACTTCTCCTTTTTTCTTTTAATTGCTTAAAATGGGTAGGGGAAAGCCCGGTGGCTTTTTTAAATTGGTTTGATAAATGAGCCACACTGCTGTAATTCATTTTCCACGCAATCTCTGTGATGTTCAGTTCATCATAAATAATCAGTTCTTTTATTCGTTCAACTTTATGGGCAATCATGAATTGTTCAATAGTGGTTCCTTGTACTTCAGAAAATAAATTGGCCAGGTAGGTATAGTCGAGATGTAATTTTTCGCTTAAAAAATGAGAGAAATTTACTTTGATCACTTCATCGGTATGATGAACCATTTCAATCACTGCGATTTTTATTTTTTCAATCAACACTGCTTTCCGGTCGTCCATTAATTCAAGTCCCGATAAGAGTAATGCAGTTTTGAAATCTTCCCGCTGTTGGGCTGTAATATCTTCCATAATCTCCACTTCACCGAGATCAACGAAGATGAAATGCAAACCGAGTTTTTTAAGTTCTTCTTTTACAGCCATTTTACAACGGTTACTCACCATGTATTTTATATGTAATTTCAAATGGTTTATATATTTAATATGCCTAAGTACAAAGATGGGCCGGTTTATTCAGGTAATCCTTACATAACTCTATGTTAGAGTTACACAAATCACACTTTTTAGGTTAAATACTGCATTAATGTAATCAAACTTGCTTTTTAACTGGGGAAATCACATTAAAACAGCATAAAAAAAATGAACTATACTCACATGTTTTCAAGATTCAGCTTACGTTTTTGCTTTAAATGCCTGTAAAAAGAAGGCGAAAGGCCGGTTATTTTTTTGAATTGGTTGGATAAGTGTGCCACACTGCTATAATGTAGTTTATAAGAAATTTCAGTTAGATTCAGTTCATCGTACAACAACAATTCCTTAACTTTTTCAATTTTATGTATAATTATGAATTGCTGTATGGTAATGCCTTTTACTTCTGAAAAAACATTGGCAAGGTAAGTATAGTCATAATGTAATTTTTCGCTGATATAATCAGAATAATTAACCTTGGGTAATTCATCTGGATAATGGATCATTTCGATGATGACTGCTTTTATCTTTTCAATGAGGATACTTTTTTTGTCATCCAGTAATTCCAGCCCTGATTTTTGAAGGTTTATTTTTAGTACATCATGTTGTTCCTGTTTTATATCTTCCAATATTTCTACCGTACCCAGTTCAACAATGACATAATGTAATCTCAGTTTTTTCAACTCTTCTTTTACCATCATAATACATCGCAGGCTTACCATGTATTTGATATACAATTTCATTAACAGTAATTGAATAATTATAAGTGCTAAAAAGAATACTACAAGGTACATATATTATGGCATAAATAATAGGTTGATTTTACCTGTTATTTTGTTCAGAAATTATTTCTGAACCAATCAACATAAGCACAAAAAGAGAGATTAAGATAAATATTAGCATAAAAAATTATTTTGCCCATTAATAAAGGATTTATTTATGATCATTTTATGGTCGTTCTGTAAAATATCAGCATTATTCCTTAATCTATTTCATAAAATAATATCTTTCAAAAATACTGTTCATTCATTTTAATTAGAAGAATTCCTCGCAGCTTTGCTGCGTGTTGTATGAAATATTTAATGCCACAGATACGCAGATCAGAAACTCCGGCAATAACGATTTCTGCTTTTCCTTCAATGATCTGTGCGTAGGTATCGAAAGGAGAAGTTTTTTCTGTCAATCCTTCACCACTATCGAAAGACATCATATTGATATTTCCAGTAGATTTTTTAATGATTGTTTTGATCACAACAGAATTGGGAACATATTCAATGATCTCTACAATGATGTGCGACAATGCCTTTTCAACATCATTGCTATCTATATTTTCGGTTGTAACAGTTTTATTGTTATTTCCTGTCTATTTCATTTCATAAAGATGAACATTTGAATAATATAAATATTATACAAATGCATAAATTGATTACATCTTTCACACATTGTTAAATAGAAGATCAGGCGATACATAAGATCAATCAAATAAAAAAAAGGCCGTGAGTTACGA
>JANOPU010000011.1:0-9119 GCA_031422055.1 Ferruginibacter sp. | reverse complement strand
ACTTCGTTTGGTAAACCTGGATGCCCTTTCTTCAATACCTACCTGGTCGACGTGCGGTGATAATGAAAAATCGGGCATAGTTTTGTTGGCGATCATTGCATAAGTTTTAGCCTCACCCCAACCCCTCTCCAAAAGAGAGGGAAGGAGAATTTGGGTTTATGAAAATTTAATCTAATTTCTACTCAGGATGCAACTAATGCTTCCAGTGCTTGTTTTATTAATTGTTCAACCGCCGCGTTGCTATCTTTTGAAAATAGCTGAACTACCCTATTGGCAACAATGGCATTTACACTAAGGCAATCGTGTCCAAGTAATTTTCCCAATCCGTAAATAGCAGATGTTTCCATCTCAAAGTTAGTGATCCTGTGATTATTGAAATTAAAATGCGTTAAACGATCGATCAAACCAGGATTACTAACAACTAATCTCAATATTCTGCCCTGAGGCCCATAGAATCCGGGGCAGGTAACTGTAATTCCTTTATGAAATGCGGATCCAAATTTCTTTAAAAGTATTTCACTGCCTTTAAAAGCATAAGGAATGGTGACAGCAGTATTTAATTTTGTTTGCTCGATAAAAGCATTTGCCATGTCCTGCTCATCTTTGGTCTTATTGTACGAATAAAAATTGAGCAGGTTATCCAACCCCAAACCATGTGTAGAAGCGACAAAACTATCAACAGGAATATCTGCCTGTAAAGAACCGGATGTGCCAAAACGGATAATATTTAATTTACTGAAATTTTTTTTTATTTCTCTTGTTGCAAAATCAATGTTTGCCAGGGCATCCAGTTCATTGATGGCAATATCAATATTATCAGGGCCAATGCCGGTTGACATGACTGATAATCGTTTGTTTCCAATATAACCAGTATGCGTAATGAATTCCCGGTGTTGTTGCTGATGTTCTATCCTGTCGAAATGTTTGCTGACTTTTTTTACCCTATCGGGATCTCCCACTACAATAACGGTATCTGCCAGTTCTTCGGGCCTTAGATCCAAATGATAAATAGCCCCGCGATCATTGATGATCATTTCCGATTCAGCAATTCTTTGCATGGTTAACTTTTTAAGCCTCACCCTGCCTACCGGCAGGCAGGCCCGGCCCTCTCTGAAGGAGAAGGAGGATGAATCGATTATATTATTAAAATATGTTTAATCAATTTTATTTGCAATAATATTCAAAAAGGATATTAAATATACTTACTAAAAGGCATTTGAAAATGTAATGACGGTTTTATTTTAAAGTATCAGGCCATACAAATTGCCAGATACTTTAATGCTGCTTTTGAAAAAGAAAGGATACTAACCTCGGAGTTGTTTTCTTATCATCATCATCGAACCATTCATCGAGGCCAATACACTGCATTCCATTTTTTAAAGCAGCATTATAAAAATCTGATACATGGTGAACAAAATATTCCAACTGAATCAATTCATTGCCTTGCTCAAATTTGGCCCGGCTTCCCTCCAGTTGTTTATATGGATGTAATTCACAAATATAAAAACACCCGTTGTTTTCCAGAGTTTTGGCAGCCTGTTCAAATATAAAATCAATATTTTCAATGTGCTCCAGAACAAGGCTGCAAATGATGAGTGATACCTGATTAAAATCCCAGGGTTGTGTAAGATCACACTGTTGAAATTTTACATGATCGTCATTTATTTTTCCCCGTGCCACTGCAAGCATTCCTTCTGAAAAATCAACAGCCACAAGATTAGTTGTTCGTTTGGAGATCCAAACAGTATTTTTTCCTGTGCCACAACCTGTTTCAAGTACTTTGCTGTAATCTGCAGATGAAAGCATTTGCTGTCCGGCAGCCAATTCAAGATCACGTGTTTTATTTACAACAGTATCATAAGTAGCAGCCCATTGATCATATGCCGATTGTGTATCCATAAAAATTGTATTTGAATTACTTCGAAAATAAATTTACATTACACTTATAAATGTTCAAAACAACTGCAGGCATATTACTACTTTCATTATTCATATTTACACAATATGGCAGGCAACTTGCTTATTTACAATGCAAGATTGAAAATTTTTCTGTTAAAACAAACACGGCATCCTGTGATTGTGAAAAAGATTATGATAATGACCTGGCAAAAGCTGATAATAAACTCCCTCCTCAAAAACCACATGTACATATAACATTAGATGAATTTTATTTATTGAATGAAACAGATCACTTTTCATTTATAAAAGATAAACCTGAAAAATTTTCATCCCAATCCGTTTCTTTTTTAGCTTCTTTTAACGGAAATATATTTCATCCTCCGCAATTGTAATTTTATTTTTTGAATGAGCAATGAAATCATCATTGCCATAATTGCATACCTGTGTTTTATACACGATTAATATTCGTAGTATAAAATACCATGTTGTGCTGTATTTACATTTAAACAATAAAAAATTCTACAATGAAAAAAATAATAACAGTTACTCTGGTAACGATCGTATTACTAAATGCATGCGCTCCAAAAATTTCTGGAACAAAAAATAAAATATCAGTTGACAATGGCGGTAAACCGATGCTGATCGGGGCCTGTACAAAATCTGCTCTTCAGCAAGCACCATTCGATGTGTGGTATAATAAGAACTATTCTGATTATAATGTTAACGACACTATTACAGAATATATAAAACCGTTGGTAGCCGGAAAATCTTTTCTATTATTTCTCGGAACCTGGTGTGGTGACAGTAAAAGGGAAATACCACGTATGTTGAAGATCATGAAAAGCAGCGGTGTAAAAAGATCTCAAATAAAATTAGTGATGGTTGACAATCATGACAGCGTTTACAAACAAAGTCCCGGGCATGAAGAAAAGGGTTTAAATATTCATCGTGTACCAACTATGATCGTTTATGAAAACCTTGCCAACCGGCAGGCAGGGAAAAAAGAGTTGGGGCGTATTGTGGAATCCCCGGTTGTATCGCTTGAAAAAGACTTGTTTGCCATTCTAAATCGAGATCATTATCAACCAAATTATAAAGTGGTGGTTTATATGGATTCATTATTCAGGGTAAAAAAAATAACTGAAATTGAGCCTGCACTTATGGTAACTGCTGAATCAGTAAAACCAATTTTAAAAAGTGCCTCCGAATTAAATACCTATGGTTATGTTTTAATGGCCAGTAAAGAAATGGATAAAGCACTACTGGTATTTAAAATGAATATTTTGCTTTACCCTAAAAATGCAAATATGTATGACAGTATGGGTGAATATTATTTTAATACCGGCAATAAAGAGGCCGCTAAAGAAAATTTCAGGAAGGTGCTGGAATTGGATGCAAAGAATGAAAATGCGAAGAAGATGTTGGAGAAGATGGGAGGATGAGTGCTTGTTTAGAATAGTTTAGGAAGGTTTAGGAAGGTTTAGATATAAATGTTTGGGATTTCCTATACAATCTAAACCTTCCTAAACCTTCTAACTTATTTGCTTTTTATCGCTGCAATACCCGGTAATTCTTTTCCTTCAAAATATTCGAGTAAAGCCCCGCCACCGGTAGAAACATAACTTACCTTATCATTTAGTCCAAACTTATTCACAGCAGCCACACTATCGCCACCGCCAACCAGGCTAAAGGCACCAAGCTGTGTTGCATCTGCAACAGCGTGTGCAATTGTTTTTGTTCCATGTTGAAATTTTTCCATTTCAAAAACACCCATAGGGCCATTCCACAAAATAGTTTTAGCATGCATGATAACTTTGCTGAAAGATTCGCAGGCCATTTGGCCAATATCCAATCCCATCCATCCTTCAGGGATATTATTGCTTAATGCCCCTGATACATTTGCATTTGCATCAAATTTATCTGCAATGATGGAATCAACCGGAAGGTGAATACAAACGTCCTTTTCTGCAGCTTTTTTTAATAGCTCATTGGCAACATCAAGCTTTTCCATTTCGCATAAAGAATTACCAACATGCCCACCCTGTGCTTTGTAAAATGTGTAAGCCATACCGCCACCGATGATAATATCAGTGGCCCTGTCGAGCAGGTTCTCTATGATTAATATCTTATCAGAAACTTTTGCGCCACCTATAATTGCCAAAAACGGTTTTTCATTATCATGCATTACTTTTTCGGCACTTTCCACTTCTTTTTCCATCAACAGGCCAAACATTTTTTTGTCTGCCGGAAAAAAATCAGCAATAATTGCAGTTGAAGCGTGTGCCCTGTGTGCTGTTCCAAAAGCATCATTCACATATACATCAGCAAGTTTACTTAATTTCTCAGCAAATGCTTTATCCCCTTTTTCTTCTTCTTTGTAAAACCGCAGGTTTTCCAGCAATAATACTTCGCCTCCTTTGATCAAACTTGCAGTAAGAGTAGCTTGTTCTCCAATACAATCATCGGCAAAGAAAACCTTGGTGATTCCTCCAAGTAATTCGTGTAAATGTTTTATAAGATGTTTTAAAGAATATTTGTCTGTTGGCCCGTCTTTTGGGCGGCCCAAATGGCTCATCAATATTACGGAGCCGCCATCTGTCAATATTTTTTTGATCGTTGGAATGGTTGCTGTCATGCGGCTGTCATCAGTGATCTCCAATTGTTCATTTAACGGAACATTAAAATCTACGCGTACCAGCGCTTTTTGCCCTTTGAAATTGAAATCAGAAAATTTTATCATACCCCCTGTCCCCCTAAAGGGGGAACTTAGTTTTAAAGATTATTAAATATTCAAGGCTCTCAAATATTGAGAGCCTTGAATTTATTCTTGCTAAATAAAGAACTAATTGTATAAGTGAGTGACACAACGATGTTGATTATTGTTCAACTGCTTGCTAAAAAAAATACCATTTTCTCCATAATCAGTTCCCCCTTTAGGGGGCGGAGGGGGTTACTTGATCAATCCGGCGAAATGCTGCACTGTTCTTACCAATTGGGATACATAACTCATTTCATTATCGTACCAGCTAACTGTTTTTACCATTTGTTTATCGCCCATGGTCATTACTTTGGTTTGTGTGGCATCAAACAATGATCCGAAATGTATACCAATAACATCACTGCTTACGATTTCATCTTCATTATAACCAAAGCTTTCATTGCTGGCTGCTTTCATTGCGGCATTGATCGACTCAATCGTTGCAGGTTTTTCCAGGATGCTGTACAATTCAGTAACAGAACCTGTAATTACAGGGATCCGTTGTGCACCACCGTCCAGTTTACCTTTTAATTCCGGCAATACCAATCCAATTGCTTTTGCAGCACCGGTACTGTTGGGTACAATATTGGCAGCAGCAGCCCTTGCACGACGAAGGTCTCCTTTAGGATGTGGCGCATCCAATGTATTCTGATCATTTGTATACGCATGAATGGTACTCATAATCCCTGTAATGATACCAAAATTGTCGTTCAAAGCCTTTGCCATTGGAGCCAGGCAATTAGTTGTGCAACTGGCGCAACTGATGATCGTCTCACTTCCATCTAATATACCGTGATTTACATTAAATACAACAGTTTTCATCTCACCGGTTGCCGGAGCAGATATAACAACTTTTTTAGCCCCTGCTTTTAAATGTGCTTCAGCTTTGTCTTTATCGGTAAAGAAACCGGTACTTTCAATCACAACATCTACATCATGTGTTCCCCAGGGAATTTGAGCAGGGTCTTTCTGAGCATATATTTTTATTTCATGGCCGTTTACTACGATGGCATTTTCAGTTGAAGTTACTTTTTGTCCAAATCTTCCCTGTGCACTGTCATATTTCAACAGATGAGCCAGTACTGCAGGGCTTGTCAGGTCATTGATAGCCACTACATCTATGCCTTTCATATCATATATCTGGCGAAATACTAATCGGCCGATGCGGCCAAATCCATTGATTGCAACTTTAACTGTACTCATAAGTAAAATTTGAATTGGTGATTGTACTATTTATGTACAAAATTACAGGATGTGGGGAAATTAGTAGGGAAAAATCTTAATTTAAAAATAAATTAATTGTCAATCAATGTACTTTAAGTCATTGAAAATGGTGCTTTTTTTGCTAAGTTAAGCACAAAGAATAAAAGTAGAATAAAGCATTGAACTACTTTATAAAGGCATCTAATATCTATCTGGTTGTCTCTGGAGTAAGATACTTTATGGTGATTGTTTAAAGTTTATTAAAGAATATGTAATTGGGATATTAATTCTTTGTAAAATTCCTTTTTACAGATATTTCTCATCAGTTAGATACTATTTTAACGATATATTTACATCGTTTATTCGGTTACAGATAAAAAAATATTTAAAAATGAGGAATAAATATTTTAAACTTATTTTAATTCTATGCATGCCTTTCATTTCATTTGCACAAATCAATGATTCTGTTTCAACTTTTAATTCTCAGATGAATTTCGTAAAAAGTAATTGGAAAAATAATTCAGTAAAAAAACATCATTTTATTCCAACAATCATTTTGTCTGCAACATTAATTACTTATGGATTCACTGCATTGTCAAATTATGATATGAAAAAAATAAATACCAATGCTAAAAAGGAATTACAGAAAGGCCTGGTAAAAAAATTCAAAACAAAAATCGATAATTACATTCAATATTCTCCTGCAATAACGGTTTATGCCTTAAATGCCTTTGGTATCAAAGGGAAAAATAATTTCAGGGACAGAACAATGATTTATGCATTATCGACTTTATTCTCAACAGCTTCGGTTTTAACTGTAAAAAAAATTACCAAGGTCAGCAGGCCTGACAGGTCTGGTAAATCTTCCTTCCCTTCGGGGCATACCACAACAGCATTTGCAGCCGCGGAATTTTTAAACAGGGAATATAAGGATGTATCACCCTGGTATGGTATTGCCGGGTATATTGCTGCCACAACAACGGGTTTCTTTAGAATGTGTAATAACAAACATTGGCTAAGCGATATTATTGCCGGAGCCGGCTTTGGGATCCTCTCTACAAAACTGGCCTATTGGTTATACCCTAATATTAAGAAAAAATTATTTCGAGACAAAGATGTCAATACAATAATAATCCCTTACTATTCAGAGGGTAATGGCGGCTTATCTTTTGTCCACAATTTCTAATTGTTTTTAAGGTATGTAAACCTTATTTTTTATGCGTTTCAATAAACAAATCTTAAGCATATTATTGTTCAACTTTACTCATTGCGTTGGTATTTCACAAGTTACTTTGAGTGACAGTATCACCCCATTTAAGAAAGACACATTACAGTATACACTTAAAAAGAATGAACAGGCCTATAACACCGGAAACGGTAAAATTTATATTTATCCTAAACCTAAGCCATTTGGTTTTTTAACCAGAATTCCAGGTGATGCTGCAGGAATGGTTTCAACTACTTGTAAAAGATCAAGTATAAAACCAATACTAATACTTGCAGGTTCCACTACAGTTTTATTATTTGCTGATCAATTCATAGCAGATCAGTCAAAAAAGATTTGTAGGGATATAAATTTTCAAACAGAAGAGAAAAATAAGGACCTTCTTGCAATTAAAATCGGAAACAAACAAACATCCATCATTAAAATACCTCAAAACTTAAATACAGCTGTTTACCAATTAGGACAAGGTTTTTATGGTCTGCTTATCGGTGCAGGATTATTCACTTATGGTAAATTTACTCGCGATTACCGTTCATTAAGTACTGCCAGTCAATTAACAGAATCTTTCATTATGCTGGGATTTGGTACACAATTAATAAAAAGAATAACAGGAAGGGAAACACCGGGCGAAGCATCTGCCTCGGGAGGGAAGTGGCGTTTATTCCCTTCATTCAGCGATTTTCAAAATCAAACTCCAAAGTATGATGCTTTTCCATCGGGACATATGGCAACAATGATTGCAACAGTCACTATTTTGGCACAAAACTATCCTGAAAAAAAATGGATCGGGCCTGTTGGTTATTCCATTTCAGGGCTCGTTGGATTATCAATGATAAATAATGAAGTTCATTGGGCCAGTGATTACCCATTGGCCATTGGCCTTGGATATTTATGTGCAAGGCAAATAGTAAAGAAAAGCCGAAAAAAACTAAATGTTCATAAGATAAAAAAGACTGAAAGAGAGTTATCATATACTTTCAATTATGTTAATGGCAAACTGCTACCGGGAATTGTTTATAAGTTTTAGACCCTGTTGCCATCAATTTTATTGATTTTTGATTTGATAATAAAATAAAAGGCTTAAACTTTTCTTCTCAAAACAGTAAAACTCCCGAACTAAGTCCGGGAGTTTTGTTTGTAGCACGTACGGGAATCGAACCCGTGATTCCTCCGTGAAAGGGAGGCGTCTTAACCCCTTGACCAACGCGCCATTTGCTTTTAAGGGATGGCAAAGATAACCAGATGCAGTTTTGTATCCAAAAAATTTTAAAAAAAATGCCAATATGCACTTTATAGGCAGTAGTTTCCAATTACCGCAGATATCATGACTAATTTATCACTCAATTTCGTAGTTTGTGAGCCTATCAAATAAATCCCAATGGTTGTTAAATGGAAGGGAATATTCCCTGCTCTTACTACAAAGTTTACCAGAGATGACAAACTTGATCTTCCCCTGTTTGAAAAAAATCTGCAGGCTCAATTAGCTGCAGGTGTACATGGAATAATACTTGGAGGCACATTGGGTGAATCGAGTGTATTGACAATTGAAGAAAAAGAAATCCTGTTAAAATTTGCTGTTGAGAAGGTCAATGGAAATATCCCCGTTATATTGAATATTGCCGAAGGATCAACAAAAGAAGCGATCATACAAGCAGAAAATGCAAAAAAATGGGGGGCTCAGGGGTTGATGTTATTACCGCCTATGCGTTACAAACCCGATCATAGAGAAGCAGTGCAATGGTTCAAAACAATTGCCAATAACACTGATCTTCCGATCATGATCTATAATAACCCCGTAGATTATAAAACCGAAGTAACACTGGATATATTTGAAGAGATCATTGAATGTAAAAACATACAGGCGGTGAAAGAATCTACCCGCGATGTGACCAATGTAACGAGAATGATCAACCGCTTTGGGGACAGGATCAAGATTTTATGTGGTGTAGATACATTAGCATATGAGGAACTTTGCCTGGGTGCTGTAGGTTGGGTAGCAGGATTGGTTTGTGCTTTTCCGAAAGAAACAGTTGC
>JANOPU010000010.1:0-1783 GCA_031422055.1 Ferruginibacter sp. | reverse complement strand
CTGTAATGTATTTGCATCAGGGTTTCTCATGAATGCAATCCATTTGGTTGAATCCAGGATCATTGTTTTTTCAAATACATCCTTCGCCCATTTTTTATAAGTCGTTTCATCATCCAATGGACCATAAGTCCCTTTTAATTTTTCAAAGAAACCAACCGGGTGTTGGTCCTTGTCTATATCTTTATAAAACGCCATTGCAACAGCTGCCAGTATTTTTTCGTCGCTGGGCCTGTCTGATGCTTCCAGGAAAGCATTGTGTGCTGCGTCCGTCGCTATTTTAATTTTTTTTACATCTGCACTGGTAGCATCTGTTTTTACCATGGCGGCTTCAAAAGCCATCATTGAAGATGCATAAGCAGCCAATGGTGAGCCTAATATTCCCTCTCGCAAATGTTGACGATGCTTGCTGTATGGTGTCCAGGCAGCATAATTCTTTTCATATTCCGAAAAAATATTCTCATACTCCGGTTTACCTTTTGCCCAGGTTGTAAATTTTTGTTCATACTGTTGTTTTTGTTCGTAAGTCTTGAATTTTACCAACTGTTTGGTTTCGCCTTCAAAGAATTTCCAGTAATTAGCAATTCCTGCATAATCAGATGCAAGCTTTAATTTTACTGCAGGATCTTTGATCATTTGCTCATGCATGTATTTTAGGCGCATCCCTCTTAAACCTACCAATGTAGGGTTTTCTATTTCATTCTTTAATTTGATACCATGGCTGTTTTCATAACGGTTTGTTCCACCAGGATATCCATAGATCATTGCAAAATCACCATCTTTTATTCCTTTAATGCTCACGGGTAAAAAATGTTTTGGAACCAGGGGAACATTTTCCTTACTGTATTCCGAAGGCTTACCATCTTTAGTTGCATATACACGAAAGATTGAAAAATCTCCGGTATGCCTTGGCCACTCCCAGTTATCCGTATCACCTCCAAATTTACCAATGCTTTCAGGAGGAGCACCTACCAGACGAACATCCCTGTAGGTCTTATAAACATACATGATATACTGGTTGTCTTTGAACATACTGTATATCCTTCCCGTCATTCCATTTTCTTTGTCAACTACCTTATCAGTAATTCCTTTATATACTTCCTGTAATTTTTTTACCCTGTCGGCCCAGGCCAATCCTTTTAAACCTTCTTCAACTTCTTTGGTTACATCTACGATCCTGTCGAGGAATTGTACAGTAAGCTGACTTTTAATTTCCTGGTCTTTATTAAATGCGTAAAAGCCATCTTTCAGGTAATTGTGTTCAACAGAACTGGCACCGGCTATAGCACCATACCCGCAGTGGTGATTGGTAAATATCAATCCTTGATTGCTTACTATCTCACCCGTACAACCACCTCCAAAAATGAGTATCGCATCCTTTAAGGAAGATTTATTGATTGAATACAATTGTTCTTTGGTAAGTTTCAAACCTTTTTTTACCATGTCATTATAAACCTGTTGGCCTAACAACATCGGCAGCCACATTCCCTCATCAGCACTGGCTTTAAAAATGCTTGCCATTAATACAAGCGATAAGAATATTTTCTTCATATGATTATTTTTTTAGACGACAAACGTAGCCATTTTTTATTAATATAGATTGGAAATTTGACGATCGGATGGAATTTAACCCAAAGGGAATAATAATAAAGCAAGGGGAAGCTTTTTAGGTTTGCAAAACGCCCTTATTATCAAATTGCCTGATTTTCATATTTTTATATTGAATTGCCTTTTATAATTTTTGGTTAGGCTTTAGCTATACAATAATTTATATTTGCTTTCTTAT
>JANOPU010000009.1:0-15120 GCA_031422055.1 Ferruginibacter sp. | reverse complement strand
GCTTCAATTAACATGCTGTTTACATCTTGTGCAACAATGTTAAAAGCCGACATTAAGGTTACTGCAATAAAAAAAAGGAACTTCATTTATTAAATACTTTAAAATAAGTAACTCCAACATTACCTAAAAAATTTTTTATTGGAGGATGTAATTTGTTAATTGTGATACTAATTTTTTTGATGCGTTTATCCAGTAAATATATATCCTCTGTAATATTCTGTGCAAGTGTTTCCAATAATGCAACGGGTTGATTCATATGCGCCTTTATTACATCATAAACAGCCACATAATTAATGGTATGATGGATAGCTGTTATTGTTGATTTTGCATCAAATTCTACAGAAACGTCTATTTCGAAATCATTTCCTGTAATGGTTTCTTCTTCATACAAACCATGATGAGCAAAAAAAACCAGTTTATTTAAATGAATGGTAAACATCAGTGTAATCCTTTTTCGCTCAAAAATCTTTCTGCATCAAGTGCAGCCATACAACCACTTCCGGCAGCAGTAACTGCCTGGCGGTAAATTTTATCCTGAACATCACCGGAAGCAAAAACACCCGGAACGTTAGTTTTACTTGTACCCGGAACCGTAATAATATATCCGGCTTCATCCATATCAAGCCATTCTTTAAAAATACTGCTATTGGGTGTGTGCCCAATTGCAACAAAAAAAGCACTCAACTCAATCTCAGTTTTTATTCCGGTTTTATTATTTACTATCCTGACTCCTTCTACTTTTTTGTCTCCCAAAACCTCATCTATTTCGCTATCCCAATAAATCCGGATGTTGGATGTTTTAAATACCCGCTCCTGCATTACTTTACTGGCACGCATTTCACTTTTTCTAACGATCATATGCACCTGACTACATATTTTGGATAAATACAAAGCCTCTTCTGCAGCTGTATCGCCGGCGCCTACTATGGCAACTTCTTTACCTTTAAAAAAGAACCCATCACAAACTGCACATGCACTGACTCCATATCCATTTAACCTTTGCTCACTCTCTATTCCAAGCCATTTAGCTGAAGCACCGGTGCTGATAATTACTGAATCTGCTTCGATCCATTTTTCCTCATCTATTTCTACTTTCAACGGATGTGAGGAAAAGTCGACTTTTGTTGCAAGGCCATACCTGATATCAGTTCCCATACGTGTAGCCTGCTTTTCAAAATCAACCATCATTTCCGGCCCTTGAATCCCATCCGGATATCCGGGATAATTTTCAACATCGGTTGTAATAGTAAGCTGGCCACCGGGTTGAATACCCTGATATAATATTGGTTTTAGATTTGCTCTGGATGCATAAATAGCTCCGGTATATCCTGCAGGTCCTGAACCTATTATCAAACAACTCGTTTTTTCAACTGTTTTATTTTCCATATTTTTTCCAAAACTATTTATGTGTAAGAAGTATTTAATTATTCAACGATCTTTCTGCGATACCATGCCGCATAACCACAAAAAGCACCTAATGCTCCATTAGAAACATTTCCCAAAACTTTGTTGGGTTGTGAAAAAGGATTACCAATGCTTTGATAGGCAAATTCCCATGTATTCCAGAAAGTATAGGTTACTTTATTGATATTGCAGAATTTAAGGGTAACGGTATCACCCCGGATATAAAAATTACTATCCGGATCCAGCGGAAAGTTCCTGTCAATTCCCTGTGGAAATGAAACATTGTAGGTAGTACCTTCAATAACCTCGTCGCTGAATACTGAGCTCCTTCCCGGCAAAAATGGAGCGCTGTTTCTTTGAGTCAGGTACCTTACATAATTACCTAATCCAACCGGATCAGAAGCTTTAACAAACATGGTTCTTTTATTTGAATCAGGAATAAAAGGTGCCTGTTTAAAATAAACAGAATCAGGAAATGATGTAAGTGCTGGTATACTGCTTACTGCAGTGTACTCTTTTCCTTCAGAAATAATTTTTAAACTGTACGATGTATTGAGCACACCTGAAAATGCTGTAGATAAAGAAGCAGAATCAATACTATAATAATAAGCTGTATAGCCCGGAAATGGTATGTAGGAATATTCTTTTAGTTTATGAGTAAGCGAACCATTAGAAATAAAAACATCAGCATTGTGTACAAATGATTGTTCTAGTAATTGCGGACTAATATTACTAAAATATGAAAAGCTTTTTGTGAGGATAACTGTGGGAGCTTTATCATTTTCAATTTCTGCTTCTACAACAAGTAAATTCGGTGATTCTTTGAGATCAAATGATATATCTTTCTCACAAGAAAAAAGTATGGTTACACAGAATACAAAAAACAAATTTTTCATGCTGCAAATTTACTTAATTTATGTACACAAAAAGAGCAACCCGAAGGTTGCTCTGATCTTTTAAAAAAAAATAATTTTATTGCAATACGACCCTGTGTGTACTGTTTATTGAAGCAGTTTTTACCTGCACAAAATAAATCCCCTTGGAATAACGGCTAAAATCAACTTGCAATACCGGATTTAAACTGCTACCTATTTTTAACTGGTTTAAAACTATTCCCGCAGCATTGACAATATTGATAACTTTTGATTCTTTTTTCATTTCTTCAGTCAGTTCAATATTTAATACCCCATTAGTGGGATTGGGAAAATATTTTACTAAGCCTGCATACATATCATTAAAACTTACTAACCTGGTAGGCGTATAAATAAAACGCCCGTCGAAATCTGTTTGTTTAAGCCTGTAGTAATTCAATCCGTTTTCTGGATTACTATCTGTAAAATAATAACTAACAGGAACTTGTGAATTTCCGGCTGCACTTACCCTTCCAATAAAAACAAAATTAAGTGCATCAGTACTTTTTTCTACATCAAAATAAGCCGAATTTATCTCCTGAGCAGTTTTCCAATTGAGCAAAGCAGCAGTTTGACCTTGCTTTTGTGCATTGAAATAAAGAAAGTTTACAGGAATAGGCCCCATGGGTATGTAAGTACTGCTCCATCCATCTCCTAAACCACCAGTAAAAATATTATTACCTGTCTGTAGAAAAGATGTTTTATCCCAACCATCGCCATCACCCCCATTAAAAATCCCATTTCCGGATTGCAAGAAAGAGGTGAAATTCCATCCATCGCCATTACCACCGGTGAAAATATTATTCACTGCCTGGATAAATGAAGTATTATTCCAACCATCGCCGGATCCTCCAATAAAAATATTAACGACTGACTGGGTAAAAGAAGTATAATTCAATCCATCACCCGAGCCGCCTGTAAAAATGTTATTGCCTGCCTGAACAAAAACTGTTTTATCTAAACCATCGCCCGAACCACCTTGGAAAATTGCATTGTTTTGTGCTGATGTTATGAAACCATTAATAACAAGCAGCACTATGATAAAAATCTTTTGCATAATGCTTGTTTTTGATGATTAAGGTGCTGTTCTTACTAAACGGAATCCAAAGTTTGGTTGATTGGTATCTCCACCATAAATACCGGTAAATACATTGGCATAAAATCTATCAGAAAGCCTTCCAAATGTTAGCGAGGTATTGTAAGATGATCCACGGGTACCAAAAGCCTGAAATGGCTGCCAAGTTAAGATATCTGTTCTGCCATCTGCGGCAAGGAATCCATCGCCATGAACAGAAGCATCAATAGCTTTTCCTTGTGCATTAACCATTGAAACAACAATTTCATACAGGTTATCGCTCATGTTCATTACCCCATAATAAGTTGCACCACTAAGCGTTCTATCGGAACCGCTAGTACGTGCAAACATGCCTACTCTAACGGGCCTGTTTCCTGGTAAACTATTGGTAAAAGTACAATTTGCATTAGCAGGTAAACTTACCGCTTCGTTATTTGCCCCATCATTAAGGATAGAAATAACCGGATTGGCCGTGGTATTTCCCCATGCATATTCATTGGGTACAGCGGGTGTGTTAAACCCACGACAAGCTTTTTCATATTCAAGTTCTGAAGTTGGACGAAGTCCACTCCAGTCTGCAAATGCTGCCGTTCTGTTCATTCCCAATTCTCCAATACCCCTTTCAGGTTGAGGAGCAATCAGTGCAGGATGTGTACCTGTAAAAATGGTTGGGGTTTTATTTATATTTGCTCTGGCTAAATCTAGGTTATTTAAAAAATCAACATATTGTTGTTGACTGCATTCGTATTTCATTATCCAAAAAGAATTATATCCTTTTGGAAATGTAGCAGGGATTGTTCCAGATGCTGCACCACTACCGTTTGGATTTAAAGTTCCTGCCGTTGTACCAAGATTGATAGCCGCATTGGAAGAAACCATGTAAGGAGTTAACACGCCACCTTCGGTAAAACCGAAACTTTCTGTTCCGCCGCTTCCTAACTGATAACTTCCGGTTGGAATGTATACCATTTCAAGTGCATAAACCAGGATTTCAACAGTTTCATTATCTAAAATCCCATCTACCCCATAATTCCATTGAAGTGAATTTGTAACATAATTTACATTACCTATACCATTTGCACTCCTATAAATAAATGCTCCTTTTCCATCCGAAGGAACAGTGAATGTAGCTCCAGTTGCTGCCGTATTGCCGGATATATTAATCGTAGCGTGCCTCCAATCTGTTGTTCCATTCTTACGGAATTTTATAAAGATCCATCCGCCATCGTAATTGTTTTCGTTGGTACTGGTGCGCCAGCTGTTCTCCCAGCTAACACTAAAATTTACGAGTGCTGTGTGGTTCGTAATATTTTGCCCTGAAATAGTTGCATTCGTGACTAAAATATTATTTGCAAAACCAACCCCTGATATTAAGAGGGTTGCTAAAACCAAAAGGTAACTTTTTCTCATACAATTATTTTTTTAGATTATTGATTATGAGCAAATATATATAATTTTAAAATTGCGTGTATACATTTATGTTGGTATGTTTAGTAAATCATGTTTTCAAAACTGTGAGTAAAGCAAAAAAAATACCCCGGAATATCCGAGGCATCTTTAAAATATTATTGAAATAATTATCCCAAATATGCTTTTAAAGCTCCACTATACCGTGCTTTTTGTAAACGTTTGATGGCTCTTTCTTTTATCTGGCGGATACGCTCTTTGGTCAGGTCGTATTTCTGGCCGATCTGCTCGATTGTTACCCCATTTTCTCCATCCAAACCAAAATATGCATTCACGATCTCAGCTTCACGCGGGCTTAAAGACTTCAATACCCTGCGAATCTCATTTTTCAGTGAATCATGCATAACATCTTCATCTGTTTCCGCACCACCTTTTAAAAGATCGCCCATGGCAACATCTTCTGCTTCGTGTACCGGTGCATCTAAGGATGTATGACGGGTATTGCTTTGGAAAATATTATTGATCTCTGTCTCACTCATTTCTAGCAATTCTGCCAGTTCTTCGGTAGAAGGTTCCCTTTCATGCTCCTGCTCAAAAGCCATGTATGCTTTATTGGCTTTATTATAAGTGCCGATCTTATTTTGTGGTAAACGAACTAACCTGCCTTGCTCGGCCAATGCCTGCAAAATTGACTGACGAATCCACCAAACCGCATAAGAGATAAATTTAAAACCTTTGGTTTCATCAAAACGTTGAGCCGCTTTAATAAGTCCCAAATTACCTTCATTGATTAAATCGCTCAGTGAAAGGCCCTGGTGTTGGTATTGTTTTGCAACAGAAACCACAAAACGAAGATTTGCCTGCACCAGCTTATCTAATGCACGCTGATCTCCCATTTTAATTTTTTGTGCTAGAATGGTTTCTTCCTCAGGTGTTATCATAGATATCTTAGAAATTTCCTGAAGATATTTCTCAACTGCCTGAGAATCCCTGTTCGTTATCTGTGTTGCTATTTTAAGTTGCCTCATTGTTTAATATTAATTTCAAAAAATATAATTACTAAATATATTTTATTAATAATCCGATAAAAGACTACTAACTATATAACTACTAATAGACAGTTTTTGTTGGGGGAACGTTGCAAATGATAGGTTAATAATTAATTTTACCCTAAAATGCATTCACAAAGTTACAATTCAAAACTTGTATTTCATAATAAAAACAGAAAAAAGGGAATAAATGATTTTTATAAAAGTCTGGTTACCCAAAAATGATGCCTGATTACTTAAAATAATATTTTGTAAAATCATTCAAATCATACCAGGGAAATTAAAAAAAGAAGATTCATTTCATACATTTGTAATATGACCACAGACCTACGTTCAGATACCTTTACAAAGCCCTCCCCGTCTATGCTTGATTTTATGTTTAAAGCTTCTGTTGGTGATGATGTTTTTGGAGAAGATCCTTCTGTAAATGAATTGGAGTCTATATCTAAAGATTTGTTTGGGATGGAAGCAGCTGTTTTTTGTCCAAGTGGCACCATGACTAATCAAATAGCAATAAAATGCCATACTGTTCCGGGTGAAGAAATAATTTGTGACAAATTGAGTCATATTTATATTTACGAAGGCGGAGGAATAGCTTTAAATAGTAGTTGTCAGGTTAAAACAATTGCCGGTGACCGGGGAAGGATCAATGCTGAACAGGTAAAAGATGCAATAAACCCGAATGATATTCATAAGGCAAAAACCAGTCTTGTTAGTCTGGAAAATACGGCAAACAGAGGTGGCGGTAGTTGTTATGAATTTAATGATATTCAACAAATTAAAGAGGTTTGCTTACAAAATAGTTTAAAATTACACCTTGATGGGGCAAGGCTATGGAATGCACTTATTGCAACTGAGAAAAAGCCGAAACAATACGGAGAAATATTTGATAGTATTTCTATATGCCTGAGTAAAGGACTTGGTGCACCTATCGGCAGTTTATTACTGGGAAAAACAGAACTAATTAATAAGGCACGGAGAATAAGAAAAGTTTTTGGTGGAGGCATGAGACAAGCCGGATTTATGGCAGCAGCAGGTATTTATGCTATACAAAACAATATGGAGCGGTTGGAACATGACCATATTCATGCAAAATATATAGCTGAATTATTATCAAAGAAAGATTTTATTGGTACAATATTACCCGTTGAAACAAATATTTTGATTTTTGAAGTTAAAGGTTCTTACAATGCATTATCCTTTTCTGATTATATGAAGAAACATGAAATATTATGCATTGCCATCTCTCCTACACAGGTAAGAATGGTTACTCACCTTGATATTGTTCCTGAGATGATAAAAAATCTTGCAATAGTTATTGATAATATGAACTGAGATACCCAATTTTTATAAATAAAATATTCCCAAATACTACTAGAAAATAAATTAAAAAAATGTTTCCGAAAATAGACCCAACAACTACCACTGCCTGGCTTGCACTTACTGAACATTATAAAAAGATGAAGCCCATTCATTTGAAACAATTGTTTGCAGATGACTCAGACAGATTTAAAACATTTTCAACATCGATGAGTGACATTATATTTGATTATTCAAAAAATAATATCACTGCAGAAACCAAAATTTTACTACTTAAACTGGCAACGGCATGTAACCTTGAGGATGCCGTAAAAGCGATGTTCGATGGGGAGAAAATAAATGAAACAGAAGGCAGAGCCGTTTTGCATAGTGCTTTACGTAATTTTTCCGGTAAAGAAATTATACTTGATGGTGAAAACATTATGCCCGGTATAAAAAAAGTACAAGAGCAAATGAAAGAATTTTGCTACAAAGTACACTCAGGAGACTGGAAAGGATATACCGGAAAAAAAATAAAATATATAGTTAATATTGGAATAGGCGGAAGCGATCTTGGTCCCGTAATGGTAACAGAAGCATTAAAACCATATTGGATCAACGGTATTCAATCTTTTTTTGTTAGTAATGTGGATGGTACTCATATTGCTGAAACTTTTAAAAATATAAGTGCTGATGAAACTATTTTTCTTATTGCCAGTAAAACTTTTACAACACAGGAAACTATGACAAATGCCCACTCTGCCAGGGAATGGTTTTTAGGCACCGGTGCTGCAGAAAAAGATATTGCCAAACATTTTGTTGCACTCAGTACTAATAAAAACGATGTTGAAAAATTCGGTATTGATCCATCAAATATGTTTGTTTTCTGGGATTGGGTTGGAGGAAGATATAGTTTATGGAGCGCCATTGGGTTATCCATTGCACTTACTATCGGCTATGAAAATTTTGAACAATTATTAAAAGGCGCATCTGCAGCCGATCATCATTTTAAAAAAACAGCTTTTGAAAACAATATACCCGTCTTAATGGCTTTGATCGGTATCTGGTATCGTAATTTCTATGAAACAACTTCCGAAGCCATTTTACCCTATGATCAGTATTTACATCGCTTTGCAGCTTACTTCCAGCAAGGAAATATGGAAAGCAATGGTAAATACATTGACAGAAACAGAAATAAAATATCATACCAATCCGGACCGGTTATTTGGGGTGAACCCGGCACAAACGGTCAACATGCATTTTATCAATTGATACACCAGGGAACAAATGTCATTCCTTGTGATTTTATTGCAACAGCTCAGTCACATAACCCTTTGGCCGACCATCACCAAAAACTACTTAGTAATTTCTTTGCTCAAACGGAAGCATTGATGAATGGCACTGAACATGATAACCCATACAGGGTGTTTGAAGGAAACAGGCCTACCAATACTTTTTTAATAAAAAAACTCACTCCCTTTACACTAGGGCAAATGATAGTTTTTTATGAGCACAAGATCTTTGTACAGGGCGTAATTTGGAATATTTACAGTTTTGACCAATGGGGTGTGGAACTGGGAAAAAAACTTGCTCAGAATATTTTACCCGAATTGGATAACGAAAACACAGTCATTTCACATGATTCATCTACGAATGGTTTGATGAATGCTTATAAGAAAATGCGGGGAAATCTTTGATGTATGATGTGTGATGTATGATATGTGATCTATGATTTATGAAACAGCATTTTGCTACAGTCATTAAAAAAGTCTCCGGATATGAACCGAAGACTTTTTAATATCATAAATCATACATCATATATCCCCCATTACCATCCTACCATTTATCAACTTCCTCAGAATGGTGGTCGGTATCGGTTTTTTGCTCAACCTTTGGTTCAGTTTCAACCGGTGAACCTGCATTTTCTGTTTCAATTTTTTCAGAAATGATATTGTCCGAATCTGTATTTATTGGTGCTGATGATGCTTCTGCATTTGCAGCATGTTGCTGGTTATCATCCCCTTCATAAGGCGTATCATGATTAAATGCATCAAAATCGAAATCAGGCATTAACTCAGTCTTTACGTAATCAACCGCCTCATTCAGGCCTTTAACAAATTTATTGAAATCTTCTTTGTACAAAAATATCTTGTGCCGGTCATATCCGTCAGAATCGAACCGTTTGCGACTTTCGGTTATTGTCAGAAAGAAATCGTTTCCCCTTGTTTCCCTTACATCAAAAAAGTAAGTTCTGCGTTTACCTGCTTTAACACGGTTACTGTAAACGCTTTCAATTTTTTTGTCGTTGTTCTCGTAAGCCACTGTAAATTATTTTTATTATTAATATTGCCTTTTTATAAACAGCAACAAAGATAAAGTTGTTTTTGATATGACAAAATAAATGAAACTAATCTCATTTGAATTTTGTTAATATCCGTTTTACCGAAATAGCTCTTTTTCCTGTATTTGTTGCCTCTCATACATTGCAGTATATAAGCCTTTCATTGCAAGAAGTTCTTCATGAGTGCCCTGCTCAGCTATTCGGCCATCATCCATAACTATGATTGTATCAAATTTAAATAAAGAAAATATACGATGGGTGATAATGATTGCAGTCTTATCTATCAGGTAAGTATACAAATTAGTAATTATTTCCTTTTCCGTTTTACCGTCAACTGCACTCAGACAATCATCAAAAATCACAACTTCAGGTTTTTTTATCAAAGCCCTCGCAATCGAGATCCTTTGCTTTTGCCCGCCACTTAAAGTAACCCCACGCTCTCCTATCAATGTTTCAAAACCAAGGCTGAAATTTGTGATCTCATTATAAATACATGCATGAGTAGTTGCATTTATGACATCGTTCTGAGTAGCCTCATTATTTCCAAACTTTATATTATTGCTGATTGTGTCACTAAAAAGAAATACATCCTGAGGCACATAGCTGATCTGTGACCTCAATGATTCCAGATTAATCTTATTTATAGGAATCCCATCATAACAAACCATTCCTTTCTGCACATCATACATCCTTAGCAATAAATGGGCAATGGTAGATTTGCCAGACCCTGTTTTACCCACAATGGCAATTTTTGCCCCTTTTTTTATATGCAATGAAAAATCTTTTACTGCATGTATACCAGTATGAGGGTAAATGAAATCAGCATGCATAAAACTGATATTACCGGCAAGAGAAACAACTTTGTTCTCCGGATCATTTTTAATGACCGGCACAGTTTGTATAAATTCATTGATGCGCCTTTGTGAAGCGACAGCCCTTTGTGTCATGCTGGCCGTCCAACCAATGGCACTTACCGGGAATGTGAGCATTTGAATATACAAAACGAATTCTGCAATTTTTCCTACTGTTGCTCCAGGCACATGATTGGCTACATCCAAAGCACCTACCAAAATAGTGATCAATGTGCTCAAGCCGATCAGTAAAGCCATACTGGGAAAATAAATGGCTTCTGTTTTTGCCAGGCTTAAAGCATTACTTCGATATGCTTCACTTTCTTTTTTAAAAAATCCTAGCATGGCTTTTTCTTCTACAAAGGATTTTATAACCCTTATTCCGGAATAAGATTCCTGGGCATTGGTAGTAAGGTCGCTCAGCTGTGACTGTATCTTTTCGCTTTTTTTATTAATGATCGTATTAACAAAGTATATCGCAAGTGCCAGGATGGGTAAAGGGCACAATGCCACAATGGTAAGTTTTACATCCGAACGAAGCATAAAATAAATACTAAACCCGATAACAGCAGCCAGGTTAATAAAATACATGATTGCAGGCCCGGTATACATTCTTACCCTGCTTACATCTTCAGAAATACGGTTCATCAGATCGCCGGTGCTATGTGTTTTGTAAAATGCCGTATCCAGTTTCTGATAATGAACAAAAATCTCATTCTTTTGATCATATTCAATATGACGGCTCATAACGATGATCGTTTGCCGCATCAGGAACATGAAAAATCCACTAATGATAGCCAATACCAATAAAACAATACCGGTAAACAATATCTTATCTGCAAATGAAATGGCATCAAATTTATTGATTACCATTTTTACAAGCAAATCATAATTTGCTGTAGCATGAATGATCTGTGAGCTACTCTC
This sequence comes from Ferruginibacter sp., assembly GCA_031422055.1. Classification (GTDB taxonomy): domain Bacteria; phylum Bacteroidota; class Bacteroidia; order Chitinophagales; family Chitinophagaceae; genus Ferruginibacter. The sequence goes on along the minus strand of JANOPU010000009.1, from coordinate 3,856 downwards.
TTGTGAATTGTTATTGATAGATCGAACAACCGTATTTACGATATACCCGGTAAGTTGGGGAGCTAAAATCCGGAAATAATTTGTAAGTATTACAAAAAAGAAACCAAGGAAGAATAACCAGCGATATTTCCAAAAATATTTATTCAGTGAAGATAGTTGTGTCATTTAAGCAAAAGTAAGAATGTTTGAAGTTCGAAGTTTGAGGTTTGAGATTAAGTTGAACTATGCGAAACTAATTTCAAACTTCAAACCTTTTACCCTAACATTTCACCATTAAAAATAATGCTGAATTTAACTCATTAAATGTACCTACTTTTAATCTTATGTTTAAATTTTCGAGTAAGTATTGGTTATGTCAGCTTGCTGGCTGGGGTGGATGGACCCTGATAAACCTTTTTTTTGCATATCAGTTTGCATTCGATTATTATATGAATCCCGAAAGTAAACGCAATGTATTCTTTATTGCATTGCTCATTGATTTTATTTGTTTTATTGGGTTTACCCATTTGCTCAGAGAGGTTTTAAAACGAATCAACTGGATGAAGTTTTCTTTTTCAAAAGTATTTTATCTTTTCCTGATAAGCACCTTATCTGTTGCGCTATTAAGTTATTATGGATCTAAGTTGATCAGTGATGTTTCAGGAAAATCTTTTGAAAAATATACACTTACTGAAAAGAAAGAAAAAGCACTGGAAATGGAAAAAGAGATGAAGTTGGATGGCACGGATTACTTTAATTACCAGGTTAACAACTCAGTAGATTCTATAAAGTATACTGCTTTTACTAAAATAAAAAAAGCCACCGGTTGGTATAGAAAATCGAAAGTAAAATGGGAATATGAGGAGCCAAGAAAAGGATTGGATTTCTGGGGATTGCTCATTACTTCGATTTTAATAGCATTATGGTTATTGATCTACCTGGTATGGCATTATATCAATAAGAACAGGAACGACCAGATAGATAAACTCCGCCTGGAAGCAATGGTAAAATCGCTTGAATTAAAAACAATCAAATCACATATAAATCCTCATTTTATTTTTAATGCGCACAATAGTATACGGGCGCTGGTTGACGAAAATCCTGAGCGGGCAAGGCAAGCTATAACTGAACTAAGCAACATACTAAGAAGTAGTATGCAGGCCGAAAATATGGATACCGTTCCATTGCAACAGGAACTGGATATTGTAAATGATTACCTGGCACTTGAACACATGAGATTTGAAGAAAGACTTCGCATTGAAATGCATATCAATAAAGATACCCTTACTCAAACAGTGCCTCCTATGATGTTACAAACTTTGGTAGAAAATGCCATCAAACATGGTATCAGTAAAAAAATAGATGGAGGTTTGATCAGTATAACTTCTGATTTTAAGAATGGCAATCATATATTAATTGTACAAAACACGGGTAGCCTGAATGGAAATAATGGAATCAACAAAGAAGGCTTTGGAATAATAAGTACACAACAAAGATTAAATCTTTTATACCAGGGAAAAGCTACATTTGAAATATATGATATCGAAGGAGGCATGGTTGAATCAAAAATATTAATGCCCATTGATTCGTAAAATAGAATTCAGCATAATTAAATATATTAAAATAAAATAGTTTTAATAAAAAGTATATGGCTTTATGTATCGCATCATTAAATTCGGGTAGCAATGGGAACTGTTATTATGTAGGTAATAATAATGAAGCCGTTTTGGTCGATGCAGGAATATCCTGTCTGGAGACTGAAAAAAGAATGAAACAGATCGGACTTTCTATGGATAAGGTAAAAGCTATATTCATTTCACATGAGCATACCGATCATATAAAATCTGTTGATGCACTTGCTGCAAAATATAACCTGACCGTTCATATCACTGATACAACTTTACAAAAATCCCGTATTAGATTTAAAAAAAAGTTAACCAGGAATTTTGTTGCTTATGAACCCGTCGTTATTGGAGAGCTTATCATAACAGGGTTTCCAAAGTTTCATGATGCTGCAGACCCGCATAGTTTTATCATACGCTATCATAATACCACCGTAGGTGTATTTACAGATATAGGTATATCATGCGAACATGTAATAAAACATTTCAGCCAATGCCATGCAGCTTTCCTGGAAACAAATTATGATGAACACATGCTTGAAAATGGAAGATACCCTATACATCTGAAGAATCGCATTCGCGGTGGTAACGGTCATTTATCCAACAAACAGGCTTTGGAATTATTCGTTAAACATAAGCCGCCGTTCATGACTCACCTGTTGCTATCCCATTTATCAAAAGACAATAATAATCCTGAAATGGTAAAAAAATTATTTGATGAGCATGCGAATAATACGAAGATCATTGTTGCTTCGAGGTTTGAGCCTACTGAAATTTATACCATTAAAGAATCTGAATTACCGGAAATAAATACTGAAATTACCGGAACCTCAATTCGTATGAAACAAATGCGTTTGTTTTAAATCACAAAAAGAGATGACATCTTTTTTTACTTTGAATTATATGCACAGGGAAAAGATGTCATCTCTTTTTGCAAAAAATAACGCTCAGCTAACAATGCTGAACGTTATTACCCAAAACAAAATCGGTTTTACACGCTTTATTTGTCCCAGTCTTTAAATATTGCCAGGTAAAACCGAGTATCCGTCTTTAACACTAAAAAAAATCTGAATAGTAAGTAATAATTTTTTCATGGTAATAATTTAAAAGATTTAATTAATGTGTTTTTAAGACTGTACCTTATTAGAAATATTTAAAGGAGTGTTATTAAATATTTGTTAATGGATTGATGAATAAAGATGTCATCTTATTGGCAATCTCAGTTATAAATTGTATAAAATGAAAGTTGCTATAACCGGAGCTGCAGGCCACCTTGGTGCTGCTTTATTGCAGGAACTCTGCAGCAGGAACATTTCAGTTAAGGCTTTGATTAGAGGAGAAGACTCTCGTGCCTGTGAAGGTTTGCCGGTTGAAATAGTAAAAGGCGATATCTTAGAACCTGACGTATTGAAGTCTTTATTGAAGGATTGTGATTGTGTTATTCATAGTGCAGCATTGATATCGGTAAATGGCGATCCGGCGGGTCTTGTTCATCGCACGAATGTTGAAGGAACGAGATCTGTAATTGAAAATGCACTTAAAATGGGCATCAAAAGATTTATTCATATAAGCTCTATTCATGCTTTTCAGCAAAAACCTTCTCTGGAGACACTTGACGAAAATCGTATCCCAATAAATGAAAAAGGATTTGCTTATGAACGTTCAAAATTAGCAGGACAGCAAATTGCACTCTCAGCTAATCGAGAAGGAATGGAAGTCATCGTAATACATCCTACTTCTATTGTTGGGCCTTATGACCACAAACCATCATTAGTAGGAAAAGTACTGATTGATATGTATACCGGTAAATTACCTTTTATCTTTAATGGTGGATTTGATTTTTGCGATTGCAGAGATGTTGCCAATGCTATTGCAAACAGTTTAACTAAGGGAAGGCCCGGAGAAGCCTACCTGCTTGGTGGAAAATGGCATAGCTTAAAAGAATTTGCCGGATTATTATCTAAAATTTCGGGTAAAAAAATAAGGATAATGACATTGCCAGCTATTGCAGCAACCGCTGGTTTACCTATTATAAAATTACTGGCATCTATTCAAAAGAAAGAACCTTTATATACAATAGAAGCATTAGATGCATTGTTTAATGGCAATCGTTATATCAGCAGCATAAAAGCAATGACTGAATTAAATTATACTATCCGGCCATTTGAACAAACCATTTCTGATACCTTCCGGTGGTTTAGTAATAAAAGTTATCTTTAAAATAACAACAGGTAATTATTCAGCTTTCTCAAAGT
>JANOPU010000008.1:0-13055 GCA_031422055.1 Ferruginibacter sp. | reverse complement strand
ATTGGAAACACTAGCACAAAAGATTACCGATGATATATATTTACTCGATGAGCGCATAAAAAATATTAACATCAGGATTAACAAATTACATCCGCCAATAAAAAATTTTATTGGTAATGTTGGGGTTTCTTATTTTAAAGTATTTAATAAATGAAGTTCCTTTTTTTTATTGCATTAATCTTAATGTCGTCTTTTAACATTGTTGCACAAGATGTAAACAGCATGTTAATTGAAGCCGCAAGGCTGGAAGCAATACCCAACGAGACAGCAGCTTTTCATAAATTCCGTGATATTTTAAAAATCCAGCCTCTTAACTTACATGCACTGAATAAATGCAGTGAATTGTGCAGCCGTATTGCAAAGCGACAAACCATTGAAAAATTAAGAGATGATTATTATACCGCTGCTAAAACATACGCAGGTATTGCTTTAAAAATTAATCCTTTAAATTCAGAAGCAAATTGTGTTATGGCAATGGTTTTGGGAAGAAGTTCAATGGCAAAGTCGGGAAAAGAAAAAATTGCTAATGCTAAAGAGGTAAAAAAATATGTGGATATTGCACTGAAATACGATCCTCAAAATTATAAAGCATGGCACATCCTGGCTCGTTGGCATTACGAAATCACCAACTTAAGTTTATTTGAAAAAGCTGCTGTCAAGGTATTATATGGTGGAGTGCCACCAGCTTCTATTAAAGAATCTATTTACGCTTTTGAAAAAGTAAGAACGATCTCTCCCGGTCTTATTTTGAATTACTATGAAATGGCCAGGGCTTACAGGCAAATTAACAAGAATGAAAAAGCAATTGCTTTCATCAAATTAATGTTAACACTTCCCAACCAGACAGAAGATGATCCTGAAATTAAAGAGCAGGGTAGAAAGCTTTTATTGGTTTGGAAATAATTTTCAATAGGTTACCTTGCCTCTTTGATTATCTTATTTGTATACTCGCTGAATTCAAATTATTTATGATAAAAAATATATTCCCTGTTTGCTGTTTTATAGTCTTATCATTTTCTGGTTTTTCTCAACAGGATCCTGTTATTGAATCAAAATATGATCCGTATAAATTATTTTCTCCAGTTTTTTCACTTTCACCATACACAACTACCCGTGCAGTTACCGGTGAACCCAATAGGAATTACTGGCAAAACAAAGCCGATTACCAGATAAACGTTTCATTAGATGACGTTAAGAATGAAATAAGCGGCTCCGCAACGATCAGTTATAAAAATAACAGTCCATTTGCGCTTTCATTTATCTGGTTACAACTGGATCAGAATTTATTCAACAAAAACAGCAGGGGACAGGCACGTATGCCCGTTAGTTCAAATAGCCGCTATGGAGATGCCCGATCAGATTTCAATGGAGGTTTTGTCATCTCTTCAGTAAAATTAAATGATGATGTTTCAAATGCAGACTATATAATCGACGATACAAGAATGCAGATACGGCTACTCAGTGAAGTTAAACCGGATGGAGGGATCATAAAAATTAAAATTACTTACTCATTCTTATTACCAAAAAATGGAGCTGACCGTTGCGGAATTTTAAAAACAAATAATGGAAATATTTATTCTGTTGCACAATGGTATCCGAGAATGTGTGTATTCGATGATATTCAGGGATGGAATACATTGCCTTATCTTGGAGCGGGTGAATTTTATCTCGAATACGGAAATTTTGACCTGAACATAACGGCACCTTCTTCACATATTGTAGTAGCCAGTGGTGAACTGAAAAATCCCTCAGAAGTATTGACAACTGTTCAGTTGAAAAAACTTAATGAAGCAAGATCCAGTGATAAGACAATTATCATCCGTTCTGAAAATGAGGTCAACGACCCTTCTTCCAGGCCTATAGGCAAAACACTTACCTGGCATTATGCCATCGAAAATGCCAGAGATGTATCCTGGGCTTCTTCCACATCATTTATATGGGATGCTGCCCGTATCAATTTACCTGCCGGTAAAAAAGCACTTGCCATGAGCGTTTATCCGGTTGAAAGTAATGGTAAAAAAGGATGGAGCAGGGCAACAGAATATGCAAAAGCAAGTATTGAAAATTACAGTATAAGATGGTACGAATATCCTTATCCGGTAGCTGTAAATGTAGCCAGCAATGTTAGTGGTATGGAATACCCGGGGATTGTTTTTTGCGGATCAAATGCTAAAGAGGATCAATTATTTGGCGTAACTGATCATGAATTCGGTCATACCTGGTTTCCAATGATCGTTGGAAGCAATGAAAGAAAGTATGGGTGGATGGATGAGGGGTTCAACACATTCATCAATACTTTGGCAAGAAGGGATTTTAATAACGGGGAATATAAAAATTCCGGGATAGCAAGAGAATTTCTTTTCCCTTATATGTTTAATAATGAATCTGAAACAATTCTTAATACACCTGACGCCTTAAAAGAAGCTAACATCGGCTCATCGCTTTATTTTAAACCAGCATATGGATTGGAATTATTAAGAGATCAAATATTAGGTCCAGATAGGTTCGATTATGCTTTTAAAACTTATATAAACCGTTGGGCTTTTAAGCATCCTACACCATGGGATTTTTTTCGGACAATGGAAAATGTTTCAGGAGAAGACCTGGGCTGGTTCTGGCGTGGATGGTTTCTGGAAAACTATATGCTCGATCAGGCAATAACAGGCGTAGAATATGAAAATAAAATTGCTGCCAATGGTGCAATTGTAAGCATAGCAAACCTCGAACAGATGGCTATGCCGGTATTGTTAAGCTATGAAACCATATCAGGCAAGAAAGGGAATTTAAAATTGCCTGCAGAGATTTGGAACAATACTACTGTATTCAAAGTAAAATTACCGGTAACAGAAGAATTAAAATATATAATCATTGATCCTGATAAGATTTTTCCTGATGTGAGTTATGAGAATAATAAATGGAATGCGAATTAATTTGAAGACCTGTCTGCCGACAGGCAGGTTTAAAAATGAGTTGATTTGAATATTGATTTTAAATTATTTGAAGTTTTATACATCTTCAATTCTTCACATTTTCACATCTTCAAATTTTCAAATCCTCAAATTGATACATTTTCAAATCAAATTTTCGTTTTCCATTTTCCACTTTTCATAAATAAAAATGACATGATAAAAATGGATGTCCAGTAGATAAATTCATTACTCCATGCCATCGCTAATGAAATATAATGAACCTTCATGAATATCCAGGTATAGATAAGATATAGAGTAATTGCTACGATTTCTATCATAAGATTCACCATTGTTTTGCCGGTGCCGGTTACTCCATTAAGCCATATATTGGCAACGCTCATTAATAACATACCGAGCGAAACAATGCGTACAACGGGAATGGCTGCCTGCACAAAAATTTCATCCTGGCCAAACAAACGGAAGAATAATTCCGGAAATAGGTTTAATAATAAACACATAAAAGCACAAAGGCCTATACTCCAGTAGCTGATCTTTTTTATCGCTTCCATTACAAGATCTTCCCGCTGTTGGCCCATCAGGTTACTTACCATTGCATTGCTTGTGCTGGCCAGCGCCCAAACAAATACACCAACCAATCCGAAAACATTCCGCATAACATTGCTGACTGATTTGGCCATGATGCCTTTCGATTCAATCAACAGAAAAAATATCAACCAGGTTGTTATGCTTATAATGTATTGTAATACCAAGGGTACTGCAACGGTAAATATTTCTTTACTTAACTTTTTATGGTATGTAAAATTATTTAACAACTGGTATTTTGATCTTAAACCTGTTTGGATAATAACAACATAGACTATGATCATTCCGGCAAATTCAGCAATTACTGAAGCAACAGCAGCGCCATTGAACCCCATTTGAGGAAAACCCCATTTGCCAAAAATCAATAAATAATCAAACAGGATATTTATCAATGCTTCAATGATAAAACCGATCATCAGGTATCGGCTGTTTAATGACGCAACCAGGAAAGCATTTCCCATTTGAAAAAGGAATAAAAAAGGAAGCCCAATGATACGGATATTTAAAAAACTCATTTCCTGAGGATATGATGCAGGATCTGCAACAGCTTTCATGATAAACGGAGCAACAAACCATGTAAACAGAATACATATTAAAGCAAACTGTATGCAAATTCTGATACCCTGGCTTAAGATTGTTTTGAATAAATCGCTTTTCCCACTACCTGCATATTTGGAAAAAACTGTTTGCAAGGCATTATTTAGCCCATTTCCTGCAACTGCAAAGATCAGGTAGAAAACTCCGGTTATACCAGCATTGCCCAGGGCTTTATCACTGAGGTGCCCGAGGAAAATACTGTTGATAAGCATATTTAGCTGGGGAATAAAGATAGCAAGCGTAATAGGCAATGCAATGGAAAGTATTTGCCGGTTGTTTACTTTAACTTTTAAATCATTTATTACTGTTGTACTTTCCATAAAGTCAGCAAAATTATCTTATTTTGCCAGCCTAAATAATTTATTTGAAAATAGCCTTTAATATATTGCCGGTAATTACCGACTATGAAAATGTGAATTTGCTGGTAGAAGCAGGTAATTATGGTATTTCTTTTGTGTGGTTTACAAAAGATCCTTTAAATATCGTGGGAATTTCTGTATATCATTTAAGCGATCGAATGTTGCCTGAAGAAGTAGCCGATGAAATTGAAAAAACTTTGAAGGCAAGCCCGGTATTCAGTAAAATAAATGCATCAACAACTATTTGTTATGATTTTAAAGAATCAATTCTGGTTCCTGCATTATACTACCAATCTGCAACAAATTTTTCAATGCTTAATCTGATTCATGCTTCAGAAAATGACTATAATATAAAAACAGATGTTGTTAACAGGCATAATGCAGTTAATGTATATGCAATACATAAAAAAATCGAAGAAGTTCTAAACAGGCAATTTCCATCGGCAATCATTCATCATTCAACCAGCTTGCAATTAGAAAAAATACATACTGTTGATAAATTCCTTTATTGTAATTTTTCACACAATTGCATTAAAGTTATTATGTTTAATGGTTCGGCATTTCAATTGGTTCAGCAATTTAATTTTAATACACCTGCTGATGCTGCATACCATTTATTGAATTGTTGTAAACAATATGATTTTATGCCATCAGAAGTTTCATTAATGTTAAGTGGTATGATTGATGAAAAATCAAAACTACATACGGAGTTGTATCGTTTTTTTTTAAATGTTGAATTTGAAAAAATTGATGAATTAATAGGGTGTCATGACAGAATGAAATTTTACCCTGCTCATTTCTTCAGCCATTTAATCAGCTTAGCATCATGCGTATCATAAGTGGATTACATGGAGGCCGAAAGATATCTCCGCCGGCAAAAATGCCATTCACAAGGCCAACTACTGATATTGCAAAAGAAGGATTATTTAATATCCTTCAGAATAATTTTGAAATAGAGACTTTAAAAACACTCGATCTCTTTGGGGGAACCGGTTGTATTAGTTACGAACTTGCCAGCAGAGGAGTCACTGATCTTACCATAATAGAAAAGGATAGCAGTATGGTTGAATTTATTAAGAAAACAGTTGCAGTATTAAATTTTGAAAATGTAAAAATATTAAGATCAGATGTTTTCAAATATATTGACAACTGTATTGAATCATTTGATTTTATTTTTGCCGGACCGCCATATGCATTAACCAGCATTGATGAACTTCCCAGACTTGTTTTTGAGAAGAATCTTTTGAAACCCGGAGGGTGGTTTATTCTTGAACACACTCCACGAAATGACTATAAAAAAATGGCTCATTACCGGACTGAGCGAAATTATGGCACAACCATTTTTTCTATCTTTATTTTGGATAAATAGTACTCCATACAAAAAGGGTAAAATGATTTCCTGAATAATTAAATAAATAATTAAAATTCAGCTATTGCTTAAAAGTTTCAGATACCTGCTTTTTCCCTTTGCACTTATTTATAGTGTTGTAATTTGGTTAAGGAATTTACTCTTTGATAAGAATATCTTAAAGTCAGCCTCATTCAATTTTCCGGTAATTTGTGTTGGCAACCTTGCTGTGGGAGGAACCGGTAAAACACCCATGGTGGAATATCTGGTAGAATTGCTTAAAAATAATTTTAAAACCGCTACACTTAGTCGTGGTTATAAAAGAAAGACTAAGGGTTTTGCCATTGCTACTGATAAAACTACAGCTATAGATATTGGAGATGAACCAATGCAGTTTCACCAGAAATTTCCTGATATAACGGTAGCAGTAGGGGAGGAAAGGCTTGATGCTATTCCACAAATACTTTATCAAAAGCCTGAGACAGCGGTTATAATACTGGATGATGCTTTTCAGCACAGAACGGTAAAAGCCGGTATGAATATTTTACTTACAGAACATAAAAATCTTTATACCAGGGACTTCATGATGCCAGCCGGAGATTTACGGGATATCAGGTCAAGCAGTAAACGAGCAGATATTATTATTGTTACAAAATGCAGTAATAACCTATCTATAGAGGAAAAAAATATGCTAATCAGTGAATTGAATCCGCTGCCACATCAACGAATCTTATTTACAGAAACCGTATACAATAAACCTTATCATATATTCAATAAACAAACGGTTAATATCAATGCCGAAACAGATGTATTGCTATTGTGTGGTATTGCCAATCCGAGGCCTCTGATGGATTTTTTAACGCTGCATGTCCATTCCTATGATATGAACAGATATCCTGATCATCATATTTTTACTATCGATGATATGAAGGAAATAAAAAAGCATTTTGAGAAAATGGTATCAAAGAATAAGATCATACTTACAACTGAAAAAGATGCCGTTCGGCTTGAAAAGTATATCAATGAACTTTCAGATTATCCCATATATGTTTTACCTGTTAAACATAGTTTCCTTTTTGATGAGGCAAGTGTATTTGACAAAGTCATTGTTGATTTTATAAGGTCATTTCAAACAAAATAGCTTTTATTTTGTTTATGTGAAAGCCATTCTTTTTTAAACAAAAAGGATGAAAGGTAAGATAGTCTTGCATGTATGAACTACTTTCGTAGATTATTTTTAATAATCATAATAAATCTTTTAATACAAATAGCAGATGAGAATCATCCTTTTATTCATCACGTCATTATTGTGCAGCACTCAATTGATAGCACAATCCAATGTCAGTATCCGGGGTTTCGTTAAAACAGCGGATGGGAAACCCTTATCAAATGCTACGGTAGTTCTTTATTATCCAGGACAAAAGGATACACTGAAAACGGTCAGTAATGATAAGGCTGTTTTTGTGTTTAAAAATGTTGCTCCCAAAAAGATCAGTATTAGTGTATCATTTATCGGGTATAATAAATTTGTAAATACTTATGATTACACTAAAGTTTCGGGAGAACAGGAAATATTTGATATAGTAATGAATCCCGGCGATAACATGCTGCAAGGGATTACGTTGGAATCCAATAAGGTTCAGATAAAGGAGGATACTGTTTCATTTGTTATAGACAGTACCATGTACCGTAAGAATGATAATGTGGAAGAAGTGCTTAAAAAATTACCGGGTGTTCAGGTAGATAAAGATGGCAATGTTACTGCCCAGGGTAAGCAGGTAACTAAAGTAAAAGTAAATGGAAAAGAATTTTTTGGAGGAGATGTTACAACTGCCACCAGGGAACTTAATGCTGACATGGTAGACAGGATCCAGATCATTGATGATTACGGAGATCAATCTGCCTTTACAGGGGTTAAGGATGGCGACCCAACAAAAACTTTGAATATTCAGTTAAAGAAAGAAAAGAATAAAGGTTATTTTGGAAACTTAACTGCAGGAGGCGGAACGGATAAAAGGTATCTTGGATCAGTATCTGTCAATAAATTCAATAATAGTCAACAGATATCATTAATTGGTAACATGAATAACACCAATGCCAGCACTTTTAATTTTGGAAGTGGTGGTGGTGGTGCTGTTGGTAATATGGTTGGTGGAATGATGCGTAGTATGGGAATTGGACGGGGTGGAGGAGGAGTAGCTTCCGCTCTTGGTAATTTTGCAAATAATGATGGAATAGCAACGACAAAATCTATTGGCCTCAATTACCGCGATGAATGGGGCCCGAAAATATCAGCATATGGCAGCTATAGTTTTTCCCAAAAAGGCATTAGTACTATAAAAGATATAACTCAGCAAAATATTTTTCAATTTGTCAGCAACACTAATATCCAAAACTCTAATGATTACACTTTGAACGACAATCACAGGTTTTCTTTCAATGTGGAATATAAGATAGATTCATTTAACTATATAAAGTTTACCCCTTCCTTTTCTTATAACAAATCGGAAGTTGAGAATTTTTCAAACTTTTTATTTAACGGACCAGGCGGGATTAAAACCAATGAAGGAACAACCAGCCAAAATAGTATTTCAAAAGCACCCAATTTAAATGGTAATTTATTGTACAATCACCGGTTTAAGAAAAGAGGCAGGTCAATGTCTATGAATGTCAGTGCCGGTAAATCATCAACTGATTCTGAAAGTGATAATGAAAACCTGAGTACTGTTTATCCGCCTACCAGCGCTCCACGGGATACAAATCAATATCAGTTCATAACTCAGGACAATAACAATAATAATATTGGCCTGCGGGCTTCTTATATTGAACCAATTAATAAAAAAAGAAGCCTCGAATTCAATTATGCTTATAACAGACAATTCACCGGTATTGACAGAGAAACTTTCAATGTAGATACTTTATCGGGGAAAAAAAATTATGTAGATACTCTAAGTAATATTAACGACAATATTTACATTACAAATAAATTTGGCTTGAATTTTAGAACAACCGAAAAAAAATATAATTATACTATAGGTCTTGCAGTGCAACCTGCAACCATAGAAAGTAACTCAATAACCGGTAAATATGCTTATAAGCAACAATTGTTGAATTTTTTCCCTGTTGTAAGATTTGCATATAATTTTTCAAGAAGCCGCTCCTTTAATGTAAACTATAATGGGAGTACCAACCAACCTAGTTTTAGTCAATTACAGCCGGTGTATGATTATTCAAATCCTCAATATATCACTATTGGTAATCCTAATTTAAGGCCTGAGTTTACTAATACATTAAGTATGAGATATAATAATTTTGATTTTATTTCCGGAAATGTTTTTTTCAGTAACATATCTTTTTCATTTACGAATGATAAAATTGTAAATAATACTTTTAATCGTGGCTTAGGAATTCAGGAAACACAATACCTTAACGCTGATGGTTTTTTTACTGCTTTTGGGTTTTATAACTATTCTAAACCAATTCAAAACAGAAAATTTGTTTTTACCCTTGGTGGAAATATTACTTACAGCAACAACGTTTCTTTTGTGAACAGTCTGGAAAATAAAGGGAAAAACTGGATCGCCGGTCAAAGATTTTCAACGGATATTAAAATTAAAAAATGGCTGGAAACAACAGTTGGTGTCAATTACAGTCTTAATAGTTCAAAATATTCATTGCAAACACAATTCAATGCAGATGCGAGTGTCTGGACCTTAAGCCATTCTGCAAGATTATTTTTTCCGCGAAATTGGAAATTCAATTACGATATGGATAAATCAATTAATTCGGGATACGCCAGCAATGTAAATGTCAATCCTTTTATTATCAATGCAACCCTGGAAAAAGCCTTGTTTAAGAAACAAAATGCTTCTGTAAAACTACAGGCATTCGACTTACTTAATCAGAATATCAGTGTAAACAGGTCTGTAACCGGTAGTGCTATTACAGATACCAGGACTAACAGGTTAGGCCGTTATATTATGCTGAGTTTTGTTTTCAGGTTAAATAAATTCAGCGGTCAGGCACCACAAAATCAGATGATGCCGGGTGGGGGAAATATGCAAATGATGCGGCCACCGGGAATGTAAAATTCCATATTATTTTATTATTTATTATAGAGGTAATGTATATTAGTCATTGCTTTCATAAAATATTTTTGTAAGTTGTATTTCAAACTTATAAAATACTTTCTTTGGTTGAACAGGAAATAATTGAGCAACTACGTAAGGGGGATGAAAAAGCATTTAAGGAATTAGTAACCCTTTTTGAACATAAAGTATACAACACAGCCTTAAATTTTTTGCAGAGTCATCACGATTCAGAAGATATAGCCCAGGAGGTTTTTATTCAGGTATATCATTCAATACAGCAGTTCAAGGGGAATGCTAAACTTTCTACCTGGATATATAGAATTACCATAACTAAATGCCTCGATCATTTGCGTAGTAAAAAGCGTAAAAAACGCTTTGCTTTCATCAGCAGCCTGTTTTCTGAGAAAAATGATTTATTATATGAAGCTCCCGATTTTGATCACCCTGGTGTGCAGTTGGACAGAAAAGAGAATGCTGCGATACTTTTTAAACTGGTAAATACCCTTCCGGAATCTCAAAAAACAGCTTTTTTGCTTAATAAAATTGAAGCGTTGAGTTATGGAGAGATCGGACAAATAATGAATAAATCCGAATCTGCTGTTGATTCATTATTACAAAGGGCAAAACAGAGCCTTTTAAAAAAAATCAATAAAAAAGATCTTTATTGAAAGAAGGTTTTATTCAATATTGTCGTCTAAAAAATAATTACTTTTTTATGAGCACTAAAATTGAAAATAAAGGGTTGCATATACTTGACAGTTTTGATAATATGAATCAGGTAGATTCACCTCTATTTTTTTATACCCGCTTATTGGCCCGTATGCAAAATGATTTGCATCAGAAAAGAAAACCATTTTTTTACCTGAAGCCTGCTTTTATGACGATTTCTTTGTCATGTATACTTATTATTAATGTTTTGTTTTTTTTTAATATCAACAGCAAGAAAGCTGTATTGGCGAAAGATCAAACAAGTTCTGAGGCAACTATCGAATCTTTTTCAAATAGTTATGATTTGGCAACAACTTCTGTTTACGAATGAAAAATTTTACTATGGGTCGAATAAATTATAACCGTTGGCTTTCCATAGCAACTTTATTTTTACTAATTGCGAATATTGCCACTTTAACACTTTTGTGGACACAAAATAAAAAGCAGGGTTTAGATATAACACAACATTCGGCTCCGGAGCCCGTTTTTGAATTTCTTACAAAAGAATTGCAATTAACTCAACAACAGCAGTTGGAATACAGGCAATTACGAGATAAGCATCAATCAGGCCAACTTCAATATAGGGATAGCATTCGCACATCAAAAGATTCATTATTCTCATTACTTAAACAACCGAATGTTACTGATTCCCTTTTGGAGCATTATAGCAAAAGGGCAACAGTTTATGATCAGCAATTAGATATATTAACTTTCAAGCATTTTCAGCAGGTCAGAGCATTGTGCACACCTAAACAGCAAGAGAAATTTGATGAGATCATAAAAGATGCTATGCGTAGAATGGGAGGACCAAGGGGACGTCGCCCTGGTCCGGAAAATCATCCACCACCCGGGATTAATCATGAACCACCA
Source organism: Ferruginibacter sp. (assembly GCA_031422055.1). GTDB lineage: Bacteria > Bacteroidota > Bacteroidia > Chitinophagales > Chitinophagaceae > Ferruginibacter. The sequence continues at coordinate 1,570 of JANOPU010000008.1, read as the reverse complement.
CCGGCGCCGGAATAATATTTTTATTTCAGCAAAGGATTAATAATATTTTATCGTCTAAACTTTTAAAAATAACATATGTATAAAAAAAATCTCAGATCAGTGACCGGAATGGTTTTAATTCTGGCCATAACATCCTGTTCAAAAAACGACCCACCGGTTAATACAACTGCCGGTATTTCTGAATTGGCATGTTCCAGTGCTTCTTTTTCTTCGTTGGCTGTTGTTAATGTGGCTTATTCGGCCATAGCTACAGTGCCTTATAACGGAGGTAATGGCTTTGCTTATACCGCAGGTTCAACAATAGCTTCAACTGGTGTAACAGGTTTGACTGCAACTTTACAGGCGGGTACCTTAGCAATAGGAAATGGAAACTTATCCTATACAGTAACGGGTACAGCAACAACTACTGGCACAGCCATATTTGACATCAGTTTTGGCGGAAAGTCCTGTAGTTTATCATTAACAGTTAGTTTAACGGCACCTGTGTTACCGGCTGTATATAATAAGATCTATGGTGCAACCAGTATAACTTTTGACGGTACTGTAGTAACAATCAAATGCCAGTCTTTACCCGATCATAAAAGTGCTTATTATCCCACAACGAATCCATTGTATGAAAATTTTACCGGTACCACATTTGGAGGTGGAAATTTTGTAAAAAATCCCAATTCAATAATTGCCCAAAATATTACGATAAAGATACCTGTAAACCCGGTTGTTGCCGCTACCCACAGTGCCACGCCAATGGGTATTATCGGTGTTGCTTTGGACGGTGTGCCATTTTTTAATCAATATGCAGCTGGCGGATCACCTTTGACCAATGAAATAAATGGATTTGATCAATGGTGGGGACATCCGCAAATGTCAGGCATGTATCACTATCACGTAGAGCCGCTTTTTTTAACTACGGTACGTGCAACCAAATCTTCCTTAATGGGATTTTTACTGGACGGATTTCCGGTGTATGGTACTGAAGAAACTGGTGGTGCAGCACCTACGGGATTAGATGTTTATCATGGTCATTTTCATGCAACAGTTGATTACCCAGCAGGAATTTATCATTACCACTTTACGGCTACTGATCCATATCTTAACGGTAATGGGTTTTATGGAACGGCTGGAACAGTTACACAATAATGTTTACAGCTAATATGGTATTGTCTGTTAAATAATTCCTGTTAAGTTAATAATAATGAGAAGAAATTTAATCTGCCTGTGCTTTCTTTTTAATATTGTTTCGTGTAGTACTAAAAAGAAAGTTTCCGATTCAGAGATCAGGATATCCAAAACAGTTCCTTTGAATCTTATTCATTCTTCGGATAAAAGTTTCAGCTATCACAAGGATACTGTTTATTTTGGGAATAATTTTTTCACCGGTTACCGTTTTACTTTATACCCTAATAATGATACAGCTATACTGCAATCTTTTTTTAACGGAGTAGAGGAAGGTGCACAAAAAGAATGGTATCCAAATAAACAACTCGCTGAAGAAAGGTTTTACATTAATGGCAAAAAGGAAGGCATTCACCGGGGATGGTGGGCAGATGGCAAAAAAAAATTTTATTTTGAA
>JANOPU010000007.1:0-31807 GCA_031422055.1 Ferruginibacter sp. | reverse complement strand
GCGAAAAATACGAACGTAATGTACCGGTTGAACCAATGCAAACAGCCCCCCGACTCCTGGAGGTAAATGCCAAAGTTCCGCTCAATGCATTATATAAAACATGGCATATTTATCCAAGGCTGGATAAGCGGTATTATGTATGTGATTTAATGACAGAAATTTTAGGTGGAGGCGGCTCCAGCCGCCTGTTCCAGGCATTGGTAAAAGAAAAAAAACTGTTTAGTAATATCGAATGTTCTCATTACGGCAGTACCGATGCCGGGTTGCTTTCTATTGAAGGTAAACTGGTAGAAGGGGTAGATATGAAGCTCGCTGATGCAGCCGTATTGGAAGAAATTCAACGTTTACTGGATGAAGGTATCACAGATGATGAGCTGCAAAAGGTTAAAAATAAAACGGAAAGCATGTTGGCTTTTGAAGATATGAGTGTAATGAGCCGGGCATCAAGTATTGCTATGTATGAATTACTTGGCGATGCAAACATGATCAATACAGAACTTGCCAGTTATCAAGCGGTATCTGCTGATGATATATTACAGGAGTGCAGGGTCATTTTTGATGAGAATAACTGTAATACGATGTATTATTTATCCAATAACTAAGACCTGAAATGAACAGAAAGACAGCTCCTCCGATAAAAGATGCCATAGAATATAAATTGGGCCTTAAGCCCTATGAACATTATTCTCTCGATAATGGAATTCCTGTTTATTCAATAGAAGCGGGTGCCCAGGATGTGTTACAGATAGAATTGGTTTTCTATGCAGGTAATTTTTTTGAAGAAAAGAAAGGCATAGCTGCGGCTACAAATTTTTTATTAAAGAACGGTACAACCAATCGAACCGCTTTAGAGATAAATGAAGCTTTTGAATATTATGGTGCTTATTGTAACCGGGCATGTTATAATGAAACTGCTGTCATAACACTTCATTCATTAACAAGGCATCTCGATAAACTATTTCCTGTACTGGAGGACATGCTTACCAATTCAATATTTTCTGAAAAAGAACTGGATATTTATTTGCAGAATTCTAGACAGCGGTTGAAAGTTAATTTACAAAAAGCAGAGTTTATTGCCGGCCGGCTGATAGATAGCTATCTTTTTGGAGAAAAACATCCTTACGGAGTTTACACTAATCTGGAAGACCTTGATAAATTAAATATTGACGAAATAAAAAAATTCTATGAACAGTATTATTTAAACGGGCAGTTGGTAATATTTGTTGCAGGAAAGGTCCCGGTAGAACTACCCAAAATGTTGAATAAATGTTTTGGAAAACTTACTATTGGGAAACCACTGAATTTAATTCCTGATATAAAGCCTACGCCTGCTGCTGAAAAAAAATACCGTATAGAGAATGATGCTCAGGCAGTGCAGGGTGCTATACGCATTGCATCTAATTTTCCAAACAGGCATCACCCCGATTTTAAAAAAGCGATCATTTTAAATAATGTATTTGGTGGTTTTTTCGGATCAAGGCTTATGAGTAATATCCGGGAAGAAAAGGGATATACGTATGGTATACACAGTTATTTGCAGAATCACATGCAGCAAAGTGCCTGGATGATTTCTACTGAAGCGGGCAAGGATGTTTGTGAGCCAACGATAGAAGAGATATATAAAGAAATGAAAAGGCTTCGGGAAGAACCAATTGGTGAAGAAGAATTATTGTTGGTGCGTAATTTTATGATCGGCGGGCTGCTGGGAGATCTTGACGGCCCCTTTCAAATAATTGCAAAATGGAAGAATATTATTTTAAATAATCTGGATGAGACATATTTTTATGATTCTATTCATGAAATAAAAACGATCAGTGCAAAAGAATTGCAGGAGATCGCTAATAAATACTTGCAGCCGGAGAAATTTTATGAGCTGGTGGTTTATTAACTATATATGATGTTTGATGTGTGATGTATGATTTGAAAGGCAGCTGCCGTATTTTTATAAGCTTCTGAAAAATGATATCATACATCATATATCTTTACATCATAAATCAAACATTATGAACTTCATAATCCGCATTTTACTTACCGCCGCCATTGCCTATGTATTATCCAAGATCTTAACAGGCGTGCATATTGATGATTACATCACAGCGATTTTGTTTGCATTGGTACTGGCTGTTTTAAATGCTATTGTAAAACCAGTACTGATCATACTTACGCTACCGATCACCATTGTTACACTCGGCCTTTTTCTTTTTGTAATCAATGCACTCATCATAATCATTGCCGATAAATTTATTGATGGAATTAAAGTGGATGGTTTTTTCTGGTCGTTGCTTTTCAGTTTAATACTTTCCATTTTCTCTTCCGGGTTTAATGCTATGTTGAAAGAGGAAAAAGATAAGTAATGTATGATATATGATTTGTGATGTATGATTTGAAGGGCCGCTCTCTTATTTTTATGGGCTTCTAAAGAACGACTTCATACATTATACATCACAAATCATACATCCATAATTTTACTTAATCACCATATTAAACCGCTTCGCCTGTTGCTTAATGATCTTTTCTATTTCTGATTCAAGCGTAGCGATATTTTTACCCGAAGCTTTTTTTGCTTTTTCTGCTGCCAGCCAAATTTCTCTTTTGGTATTTACTTTTTCAATGTCTTTTTGAACTTGTGTTCGTTCTGCAGATTTCGTATCTATTATTTGTTGAATTTCTTTTCGGCTTTTCTTTTGCATACTCTCGGGTAAAGTCTTAATATCTACTTTATCTACGAACCTGATATCCTGTTCAGCAGCATCTACCATATCCCAGTTTGTATTTTTATATAATTCTTTTTTCCCTTTTACTGTTACCCGTTTTACAGCTACTGATTTATTCATTTCATAATTCTGCTTATCTACTTTGGATTGTGTGGCAAAAGCTACATCACCGCCATAACCATACTTCAGATAAGTCCGATTTAATTTATCATTTAATGCAAATATGGTGCTGTCATACGGAGTGAGGATATCTTCTGTTTTTGCATCCTGGTTTATGTTTGTAAAACTACCGTTTCCGCATTCGGCACTCAGGTTCCAGTGTTCACGAATGCCTTGCATGCGGTCGCCACAATAAATGGTATTAACGATCACGCCTTTTTTCTTTGCCTCATCACATGCTTTTGTGTATAACAGGTTTCCTTGAAAAAAATCTTCATTCCCTGCTATAAAAATCACTTTATAATTCTCCGGACTACTGTCCCAGTTAAGATCTTTTAAAGAAGTATAGATTACCTGGCCGCAATATTCATCACCTCCATTTGTAGTAAGGCTAAATAATTTTTGGGAGAGCTGATCAAGATCAGTTGTAAAACCACTGACCTGTTTTACAAATCCTGCTTTAGCATCATTATCACTTCTGCCATATTCATAAAGTGAAATTTCTATTTCAGGTGTTATTTCGTTGCATTTGGCTTTTCCCATCACACTAACCATATTCCAGAGCTGGGCTTTTGCCTGTTCAATAAGGCCGTCCATGCTGTTGCTTACATCTAATAAAACGGCAGCCTGAATTTTTTTGGATGCGTTGCCGGGTTTTAGTGTTTTTGCTTGAGGTTTAATTTCAGAAGCATTTTTTGGTAATAATAAAAAAGTAGATAAAACACTGATGGTAATTGCTGTTGATTTTAATAGTATGGTCATATTAGTTGGTTTTATTACCCAGATGCACAAGCTCTGTTTTTTGCACAGGTATTTTAAACGAGCAAGGTTAGTTTGTATTTATTTTAACAACCGTATGCTTATAAAGAGATGACATCTTTACTAAATATCAAATTGTCATTTCGAGGCACGAAGCAATATTGTTCATTCAAGTAGGTCTATTTAGATTGCTTTGTTCCTTACAATGACGAAACCATGGAGGAACAGTTTTTCACTCAACAATGTTAACTTAGCGCAATCATAATAAGAAAACAATCCATGTATTTCGATAAAAAAAATATCAGTAACGAAACGATTAAAGATCTTTATAAGAACCTCCTTCTTCCCCGCATGATAGAAGAAAAAATGCTGGTCTTACTAAGACAAGGGAAAATTTCCAAATGGTTCAGCGGTATTGGGCAGGAAGCGATCTCTGTTGGTGCAACAATGGCGTTGCAGTCTGATGAATGGATCATGCCATTGCACAGGAACCTGGGGGTATTCACTTCACGAAAGATGCCATTGAGTAAATTATTCAAACAATGGCAGGGAAATAAAGATGGGTACAGTAAAGGGAGAGAAAGAAGCTTTCATTTTGGTACTAAGGAACATCATATCTGCGGCATGATCTCTCATCTGGGTCCGCAGCTTGCCATTGCCGATGGAGTGGCTTTGGCATATAAATTAAGAAAGGAAAAGAAAGTCTCACTGGCATTTACAGGTGATGGCGGCACCAGCGAAGGCGATTTTCATGAAGCATTAAATACGGCTGCGGTATGGGACCTGCCTGTAATTTTTATCATAGAAAATAATGGGTATGGATTAAGTACCCCTACGAATGAACAGTACCGTTGTAAAAATCTGATAGATAAAGCTGCCGGTTATGGAATTGAAGGCGTTCAGATAGATGGTAATAATATTCTTACTGTGTATGATACGATCAAAGGAGTAAGAGAATATTGCATCAAAAATCAAAAGCCGTATCTCATTGAGTGCATGACTTTTCGTATGCGTGGACATGAAGAAGCCAGTGGTGTAAAATATGTTCCCAAAAATTTGTTTGAAGAGTGGGAAAAGAAAGACCCGATAAAAAATTTCGAAGAATGGTTACAGAAAGAAAATATTTTATCTGCTGATGATATTTTATCTATCAGATCCGAAACAAAAAACCATATTGAAGAAGAATTGAAAGCTGGTTTTGAGTCAGAAAAAATTGTTCCGGATACAGAGGAAGAAGTAGATGATGTGTATGCAGGGCGAGTGGCGAGTGGCGAGCGGGGAATGGGAATTACAGGTTCTTCAAGTGAAAAAAAATTTATCAATGCGATCAGTGATGCATTGGAACAATCATTAAATAAACACAGCAATCTTGTTTTAATGGGCCAGGATATTGCAGAATATGGTGGTGCATTTAAAGTAACCGAAGGATTTCTAGAAAAATTTGGCAAAGAGAGAATACGGAACACTCCATTATGTGAAAGCGCCATAGTTGGTGCAACACTTGGCTTAAGCCTGGAAGGATATAAATCTGTGATGGAGATGCAATTTGCGGATTTTGCAACTGTTGGATTTAACCAGATCATCAATAATCTGGCAAAAATTTATTATCGCTGGGGGCAGAATGCAGATGTGGTTATCCGGATGCCAACAGGTGGAGGTGTAGGCGCTGGTCCTTTTCATAGTCAGAGTAATGAAGCATGGTTTGTACATACGCCCGGATTAAAAGTGGTTTATCCATCATCAGCAATGGATGCCAAAGGATTATTGATCGCTGCTATCAATGATCCAAACCCCGTGTTGTTCTTCGAGCACAAAGCGTTATACAGAAGCATCACCGGGTTGGTTCCGGATGAATATTATGAAATAGAAATCGGTAAGGCAAAACAGATACAGGAAGGCGAAGATATTTCCATTATTACATATGGCGCAGGCGTTCATTGGGCAATAGATTATGCACAAAGAAATTCCCATGTTTCCATTGATATAACAGATCTGAGAACATTATTACCGCTCGATTATGATGCAATAAGAAAATCAGTTTCAAGAACAGGAAAGGTATTAATTCTTCATGAAGACACACTAACGGGAGGCATTGGCGGCGAAATTGCTGCATGGATAGCAGAGCACTGTTATACTTTGCTGGATGCGCCTGTTATGCGTTGTGCCGGATTAGATACGCCGATCCCTTTTAATATAGAGCTGGAGAAAAATTTTATGGCTTACTCGAGGTTGGGGGAAACCATTGAGAAATTGATGAGATATTAGAAATCTATGATGTATGATTTTTGATGTATGATTTGAATGCAGGGGATTTTATCGTTTTTATATGTTGTTTTCCTCTTTCCTTTTATGATTTAAAGTAATAATTTTCCGTAAAATAGTTTATGGATAAAAAAGTATTACAAGCAAGAACTAAAAAATTCCACATTGATATTATAAGACTTTGCAATGATTTTCCTCGATCTGTATCTGGTTTTGAAATCGCTAAGCAAATTTTAAGATCTGCCGGATCAGTAGGAGCAAATTACAGGGCTTCTTCCAGGGCAAAATCAAAAGCTGATTTTATAAATAAGATCCAGATAGTTATTGAAGAAGCTGATGAGAGTCTTTATTGGCTTGAAATTATTGAAGACGCTCAAATCAAACCTGGAAACGAAACTAAAAGATTAATGAAAGAGGCGAATGAATTAACAGCAATATTTACTGCTACAAATATAACCGCGAAGGCAAATTACAGATAGCGCTTCAAATCATACATCACACATTTCTCAACCCGGAATAAATTTCAACGAAACAGAATTCACACAATGCCTTGTATTTTTTTGGGTAAACCTTTCGCCAACGAATACATGCCCCAGGTGCCCGCCGCAGTTGGCACACACTATTTCTGTTCTGCTGCCATCCATATCCGGAATATGACTTACAGCGCCTGGTATTTCGTCATCAAAACTTGGCCAGCCACATCTTGAGTCAAATTTATCTTTAGATTCATATAGTGGAGTATTGCAACGCCTGCAAACATACGTTCCACTTTCTTTATTGTTATTATATTCTCCGGTGAAAGGCCTTTCAGTTCCTTTATGAACGATCACAGTTTCTTCCTGAGGGGTTAATTGATTGTATTCCATTTTATGTTCGTATTGGGTGTATAAAGATAATGCGAACAAATGTTTACAACGTGTTTTAATTAGTTAATATTTTTATTCCCCACTTCCCTTCTCTCCCACAAACCAATGTTCTTTATTTTTAAATAACACATTGAATGTGGTAAGTGAACCATATATACGGGTAATGTATTGTTGAATATTCACTTTGTCTCCATCTGTTAGTTTTTTATGGCTGTTGATATTTTGTTCCAGCACCCTTAACCTATCCCGGAGCATGACAATTTTATGAAAGAAAATATCAATGGGAACTTCTTTTGGTTTTAATGTTTTGTCGGCGGTTTGTAAAAGCATGGTTCCACCTAACCATTTATCACCGATAGGAACAATTTCAGATACGTCTGCCCATTGCCGTAATATCTTTAATAAGGATCTTTCTGTTTCAGAAACAGTTTCTATTTCTGCAGTAACATTTTCTGCAATGATCTCATCCAGGTGCGAGTCAGTTTTATCTATTTCTTTTATTCCTGTATTTATAAAAGAGATCAGGTAAGTAGCATATCGCACTGCCACTATTACACCGGGGCCATGTTGTGTGTGTTGTAAACGTGTGCCAATACCAAGGGTTAATTGATCGGGTTCCATAATATGAATTTAAATAGTTGTGAAATCATTGAAGCATGAAAATTACTTCTCTTTTTTTACTTTCTAAAAAATTGTAGTTAATAATCCGGATCTCTTTGTGCTGCTTTGAGCCTTCGGGTCTTAGTGGTCCAAACTTTATAGCCACAAAGCCACAAAGGCACAAAAATTCACAAAGGGAAATTATGGTTCTTCCTTTTTTGCAGGGGATACATCAACGAGTTTTTGAAACTGGTAAAAAGCATTTAATATGTATTGGTTGAAAATAAGTTCATCACTTAATGTAACAAAATCATAGGTTGGTCTGTACCAAACCAAAAAACTATCCAGGTAAATGCCGGTTAATCCGGTCATACGTTTTACCAGAAGCCTGTTGAAGCGATAGTCAATATATTTTTCTTGTTCCTGCAATTCAAGCCTCTGTTGAAACGCTTTCAGTCTTTTATTTCTTTTGAACCGGAATATATTAATAAGCTCATTCACATCTGCCCCCACCCCACCACCGGGAGTTACGGATGTTGATAACCCGGGTTTTTTATAATCATACACATCTGCATAGGTTTGCCTGTTTTCAAGTGAATCCTGTTTATATGATTTTGAAAAAACAACCACTTCATTTAATACCCGGTACTTTCCTTTTATATTAATATGCAATGAAATATTGAAATGCGATGGGTCAATAATTGTTTTTACACTAAATTTTTGTGTTGGTTTATTGTTATAATAAAAGATCAACGAATCATTTTCATTGACGATGATGGCATACGAACCCAGGCTATCGGTTATTGCAAACATACCTCCCGTGCTAACTACTCTAACGTTTTCTACATAATTAATTTTACTGCTATCGAACACAGTGCCACTAATAGTAATTTGTGCATGCGAGGAAGAACCTGATATGATGAAAAATAACCCGGATAAAAAATATCTCAAATGTGAATACATTTATTGCCAAATAGTTTTTCAATAAAATGAATCAGGTTTTGGTGAAATGCCGATGAGATACCTGTTACGTTCAATGTAATTTGTCAATTACAAAAATCCAATCGGAAATAGCTGTAATATTAAGAAAGAATTTTATTACAGCTTTAACAATACCTGTTGTTTAACGCAGATTTTGCTTTTTTAAAACAGATTCAATAACTGCTGGATAATGTGCGTGTTCGAGCAAATGAATTTTTTCTGCCAATGTTTCTGTGGTATCTGAATCAGTTACAGCACAATTTGCCTGGAATATTATTTCACCATGGTCATAAAGTTCATCTACAAAATGAATACTGATGCCACTTTCTTTTTCTTTTTTAGAAATAACAACTTCATGTACATGTTTTCCAAACATTCCCTTGCCACCAAATTTTGGCAATAATGCCGGATGAATATTGATGATTTTTTTAGGGTATGCGTGTATCAATTCGGCTGGTAGTTTCCACAAGAACCCGGCAAGAACGATCATATCTATATGATGCTCTTTTAATTCAGGCACGTAAAAATCTCCTGTAAAAAATCTTTCTTTTTCAATTAATATAGTGGAAATGTTATTTTTTTTTGCAATATCCAAAACACCAACACCGGGTTTATTGCATACAATCAGCCTGATTATTGCTTTGTTCTCTCTTTCATTCTGACTAAAATATTCTATTATTTTTTTTGCATTGGTTCCGGCACCACTGGCAAAAATGGCGATATTGACAGCGTTACTTTTTTTTTTACTGATAATTTTATTCCAGATCCGTATGATATATTTTTTGAAAAAAGCATATTGGCCAAGAGGAATACTGACCAGAATAACCGACAAGGGCCAAAGCAGTGTAACCAGAATGATATATAAAAAAAACCAGGTGAACCCTTTATCAAGTGTTGTGAACAAAAGAATTTTTCTTCCTGCAAATCCACAAAGGCTTCCTCCTAATGCAAAAGTTGCTATAATCAGCAACAAATTTATCCCGTTAACCTTCCAGTGTTTTTTCAGTTTTTCTAACATTCTGCAAAATTGGGGTAAAACATTGTTATAAGCACAAGGAAAGTTTTAAATAATGATATAACCTAAATCAACTTACAAAATCATGACAATAAACGGTTAGCAGATGCCACAAATCGCTGAAAGCCAATCTGGATAAGTAAAAAAAAAATTTAACAATGTTGATATTATGTCAGTATCCTGTCTTATTTTTGCACCGAATTATGATAATTTCAACATCAGCCCCGATAACTGTATGAGTCGCTATAGAAAAATCATTACCAATACTATTGCAAGTCTTCTCTTCATTCTGCTAGTTACTTTAACTAACTCAGCCCTTGCCGCTGATGGTGAAGCTTTGTTTAAAGCCAACTGTGCCAACTGCCATAAACCCGATGTGGATTATACCGGCCCTGCACTAAAAGGCTGGAGTTCAAGAATTCCAAGTCCTGATTGGATTTATTCTTGGGTAGCAAACCCTGCCGGACAGTCTGATGCTTATTCAAAAGCACTGAAAGAAAAGTGGAAACCAACTATTATGACAGGGTTCCCACAGTTGAAGAAAGAAGAGGTTGACGCGATAATGAAATATGTTGATGATTATGCTCCTCCTGTAAAAACCCCGGATGCAACGGGTTCAACAGCTCCGGAAACGGATAATTCCTTATTATTTGGAATTCTTACACTTGTGCTGGCACTTGTAGCCTTTATATTATTACAGGTAAATAGTAACCTTCGGAAACTTACCGATGAAAAAGAAGGAATATTCCGTGGAGAGCCTGTTCCTTTTTACCGCAATAAGACTTATTTAATGGCAGGAATATTAGTATTGTTCAGTTTAGGTGGCTATATGACCATTAACGCTGCCATAGGGCTGGGACGAATGAAGAATTACCAGCCGGAACAACCTATTTATTATTCCCATAAAGTTCATGCAGGCGTTAACCAGATAAATTGTTTGTATTGCCACAGTGGAGCACAGGATAGTAAACTAGCCAGCATTCCTTCAGTAAATACTTGTATGAATTGCCACATGGCCATTAAAGAATACAAAGGAGATCCAATTGTAAAAGAAGATGGTTCTTCCGTAAACGGTACAGCTGAGATCCAAAAATTATATGAATATGCAGGATGGGATCCAGTAGCAAAACAATATAACCCAGATAATAATAAAGATGGCATTCCTGATGGAGCCAAACCTATTGAATGGGTTAAAGTTCACAACCTTCCCGACCACGTTTATTTTAATCACAGCCAACATATTAAAGTTGGTAAACAAAATTGTCAGACCTGCCACGGTAATATTCAGGAAATGCCTGAAGTATACCAGTTCACCGAGTTAAGCATGGGCTGGTGCATCAATTGTCATCGCGAAAGTAAAGTGGATTTTTACAACAAAGAAGATAGCACTGGCAATAAATTTTATAGCATTTATGAGAAATTTCATAATGACCTTAAGAATCATAAAATGGATAGTGTAACTGTGGAAAGTATTGGTGGAACCGAATGCCAGAAATGTCACTATTAATCAATTAGCTGATTTGATTATGTTGAAATGCTAATTAGATCAGGTACGGGAATAAAATTTTAGTACACTCTTAATAGAATAAAGTAACAATTTAATGAATTAGCACATTAGCACCCGTCCGAACGGCATTCAGCCAGGCGAACATTAGCTAATCAGCACATTTAAAAGAATTATGAGTAATAAAAAGTACTGGCAGAATTTTGGAGAATTAAATCAATCTGATGTTTTTAAACAATCATCAGAAAATGAGTTCGCTGAAGAACTACTTCCATTAGCTGATTTGGATGATAAAGGGTTGTTGGAAGGTACTACACCTCGCAGGGATTTCCTGAAATACCTCGGATTTAGTACTGCTGCTGCTGCCCTGGCTGCAAGTTGTGAAATGCCTGTACGTAAAGCAGTTCCATATTTACAAAAACCTGATAATATTATCCCCGGAATTCCAAATTTCTATGCTTCTACATATGTAAATGGAGGAGATGCCATCAGTGTTGTAGTGAAGCAAAGAGACGGAAGGCCTATCAAAATTGAAGGAAACGAATTGTCTTCCGTTACAAAAGGCGGAACCAGTGCACAGGCTCAGGCTTCCGTTTTGGACCTTTATGATACCATCAGATTACGCCATCCACTGAAAAAAGACGGCAGCGATTTTAAAGAAGTCAGCACATTTGATGCTTTTGATAAAATGATCGGAACTGCATTGGCAGGCCTTGGAGGAAAAGCAATTGTTTTACTTACGTCTACTATTAACTCTCCTTCTACCTTACAGATCATAAACAATTTTATAGCAAAATATCCCGGTAGCCAACACATTCAATATGATGCCGTAAGTTATAGCGGAATGCTAATGGCTAATGAAGCCTGTTATGGTAAAAGGGCCATTCCTTCGTATAGATTTGATAAAGCTAAAACGATCGTAAGCCTAAGTGCAGATTTTTTAGGAACCTGGTTGAGCCCGGTTGAATTCAGCAGGCAATATTCAGAAACAAAGAGAATAAAAGGCGAAAAACCAACATTGAGCCGTCATATTCATTTTGAAAGCATACTAAGCCTTACCGGTAGTAACGCAGATGACCGCTACACACACAAGCCTTCAGAAACAGGAGCTATAGCACTGGCTTTATATAATATATTAAAAGACCCCCCAATGGCTACCGGTTGGTTGTTTGATAAAAAATTGGAGAAAGGGGTTAAATTAGCAGCAGAAAAACTAAAAGCGGATAGGGGAAATGCTTTGGTTGTTTGCGGAAGCAATGATGTGAATATACAGATCATTGTAAACGCCATCAATGAATTGATCGGTGCAAATGGCTCAACGATAAACTGGACCAGCACTTCTAATTACCGTAAAGGAATTGATACAGATATTGCAAAACTGGTAGCCGATATGAACAGCGGTTCAGTAGGAGCTCTTTTATTGTACGACTGTAATCCTGTTTATAATTATACTGACAGCAAAAAATTTGCTGAAGGCTTGTCTAAATTGCCGTTGAGCATTTCTTTCAACAGCAGTATGGATGAAACTTCAGAATTGTGTAAATATATTATTCCATCACATCATTGGCTGGAAAGCTGGGGAGATGCTGAACCTAGAACAGGTTATATCAGTTTACTTCAGCCGGTTATTAACCCGTTGTTCAAGACAAGGGCTTTTCAAACTTCGCTAATTAAATGGACAGGCGCTACTTCCATTCAGGCAAATACGGCATTAAATGATTCAACAGGAAAAGCAATCCAAACAATACCAGCAACTAATTCGTCTTCGGATGAATATGAAACATATATCAGAAATTATTGGGCAGGAAAATTAGGCGGCGAAGAATCATGGAATAAAGCCTTACAGGATGGCGTTATTGAACCAGTAACGGAACCGGTTTCCTTAGCTACAATTTTCAATAATACTAAACTTGCAGAGGCTTCTTCAAAAGTTGGAATGACAAAAAGCGGCGCTACTGAAATATTTTTATATGAAAAAGTTTCAGTAGGCAATGGCAACCAGGCAAACAACCCATGGTTACAGGAACTTCCTGACCCGGTTTCAAAAGTAACCTGGGATAACTATGCTATGATAAGCCCGGAAATGGCCAAAGCTGTTTTGGGAATTGATGTTTTTGAAAATCAAAAGCAGGCTGATGCTTATGAAGTGCATCCCGAAAAGCCTGTTATAAAAATAACAGTTAACGGAAAATCTTTAGCGTTACCGGTATTGATCTTACCGGGTTTAAATGCTGCCACCATAGGAATAGCCCTTGGTTATGGACGACAAAGCGCCAAACCGGATCAATCATTAGAACGTGTTGGCCGTTCAGCAACAGGCGCCGGAAAAAATGCATATCCTTTCGTTGGGTTTGACGGATCATCTTTACAATACACCGCTACTGCCGTAGTTGAAAAAACAAGTGAAATTTATCCGCTGGCACAAACGCAGGTGCACGGTTCTTCAGAAAGCAGGCCGATTATATATGAGACAAATCTTTCCGGTTTCCTTGCAAACCCGTTAACGGTTCTTGAAGAACCAAGACACGAAAGGTCATTGGTGATGGCTGATGGTAAAACTGATTTTGTAAAAGATGGTACGATGTATCCCGATTATGCTAAGCCCGGAATCAAATGGGGAATGAGCATAGATCTAAATACCTGCACAGGTTGCAGCGCTTGCGTAGTTGCCTGTACAGCAGAAAACAATGTAAGCGTTGTTGGAAAGATACAAGTACAGCGTGCTCATGAAATGCACTGGTTGCGTATTGACAGGTATTTTACCGGAGATAAAAAAAATCCGGATGTTGTTTTTCAACCAATGCTTTGCCAGCATTGTGATAATGCACCATGTGAGAACGTTTGCCCGGTTGTTGCTACTAACCATAGTAGTGAGGGGTTAAACCAAATGGCTTATAACCGTTGTATCGGTACAAGATATTGTGCAAATAACTGTCCATATAAAGTACGTCGTTTTAACTGGCTTGATTATACTGGCGCAGATAGTTTTGCTGATAACCAGGAGCAGTTGCGTGGAAAGGATCTGGATGAATCGGTATTCCAGATGAATGAAGACCTTACCAGGATGGTATTAAATCCTGATGTAACCGTTCGTTCAAGAGGTGTGATGGAAAAATGTTCCTTTTGTGTTCAACGTTTGCAGGACACTAAGCTGGAAGCTAAAAAGCAACAGGACCCCACATTGGTGCGTAATGTAAAAACAGCCTGTATGCAGGCTTGTCCTACAAATGCAATCAGTTTTGGTAATGTTAATGATAAAGAAAGTGATGTATATAAAATAAGAAATGTAGAGCAAGTGAACCGTAATTTTTATGTGCTCGAACAACTGCACATATTGCCTAACGTAAGTTACCTGGCTAAAGTAAGAAATACAGACAGGCACATAGGAGCTGAAGAAGAACATGAGGGAGCGAAACATACTGAGAAAGCACACGCTTAATAAGTAACTTCTTGTCTCTCGAAAAAAGGGATAAAGAAGATTGCTGAATAATGATAAACCAATGATATTGTTAGTACAAATGTTGAACTAAAAAAATATGGCCTGACCTCCCTCTCTTTTGGAGAGGGATTGAGGGTGAGGCCGCTAAAAAGATATGTCATTACTGAAATACGAATCACAACAAAGGGAACCGCTGGTAGACGGTAATAAAGATTATCACCAGATAACGGAAGATATCATTGGCCCTATTGAAATGAAGCCAAGCAGGCTCTGGTATATTGGTTTTTATATCAGTGTGGTATTGTTGCTTTTTGGGGTGTACAGTGTATACAGGGAGGTTACTTACGGTATCGGTCAGTGGAATCTGAATAAGACCATCGGTTGGGGTTGGGATATTACCAACTTTGTATGGTGGATCGGTATCGGTCATGCCGGAACTTTGATCTCAGCTATCTTATTGTTATTCAGACAGGGTTGGAGAACCGGTGTAAACCGTGCTGCTGAAGCGATGACGATCTTTGCTGTAATTTGTGCAGGCCAGTTTCCGATATGGCATATGGGTCGTGTATGGATGGCTTTCTTTGTAATGCCTTATCCAAACAGCCGCGGTCCGTTATGGGTTAATTTTAATTCTCCTTTGCTTTGGGACGTGTTTGCCATATCAACTTATTTCACCGTTTCATTATTATTCTGGTATTCTGGCTTATTGCCTGATCTGGCTACTGTGCGTGACAGGGCTAAAACCAAATTAAGAAAATTATTATATGGTGTTGCTTCTTTTGGATGGACAGGAAGCACGAAGCACTGGCAACGTCATGAAAGCCTGTCATTAGTACTTGCCGGGTTGAGTACCCCACTTGTATTGAGTGTTCATACGATCGTATCATTTGACTTTGCTACTTCAATTGTTCCGGGATGGCATACCACCATTTTCCCTCCTTATTTTGTTGCCGGAGCCATCTTTAGCGGTTTTGCCATGGTACAATCACTTTTAATTATTGTAAGAAAAGTAATGAATCTGCAGGATTATATTACTGTTGGCCACATTGAGGCTATGAATAAAGTAATTGTTTTAACCGGCAGTATTGTTGGTTGTGCTTATTTAACTGAATTATTCATTGCCTGGTATGGACAAAATCCATACGAGTGGTATGCATTCAGTCAAAACAGGGCAAATCTTTTTAGCCCATATGGATGGAGTTATTGGTTAATGATGTTTTGTAATGTGGTATCTCCACAGTTATTCTGGAGTCGTAAACTAAGAAGAAACATTACAGTTACATTCTTTATGAGCGTAATAGTAAATATTGGTATGTGGTATGAGCGTTTTGTGATCATCGTTACTTCTGTTTACAGGGATTACCTTCCGTCAAGCTGGAGTACTTATTACAGTCCGAGTATTTATGAAATTGGTTTTTATCTAGGTACGTTTGGATTGTTCTTTACCTGCTTCTTCCTGTTTGCAAAATACTTTCCGGTTATTGCAGTTGCAGAGATCAAAGCAATTTTAAAAACCAGTGGAGAAAATTATAAAGTGAAAATGACAGACATAGAGAAGTCTGATGCAGAGAAGTTTTATCAGGATGAAGTGGAGCATGCACATTAAACAGTTGCAAGTTATTAGCTGTTAGCTATTAGCCAAAGCAATTTTAAAGAGTAGATTTATTATAGTATTCAAATAATTTAATAAAAAGCTAGCAGCTAACAGCTAATAGCTAAAAGCTCAAATTATGGCTGGAGGAATAAAAAAATTTGTTGTAGGATCATTTGATGATGAAGCTGTGTTATTTCCTGCTGTAAAAAGTGTACGCAAAGCGGGCTATAAAATCCATGATGTGTATACACCCTTTCCGGTACATGGCCTTGATCATGCTATTGGAATCAGGGAAACCAGTTTGCATACGGCAGGATTTATTTACGCCATTACCGGAACAACAACAGCACTGTCATTTATGTCGTGGGTATTTACCAAAGACTGGCCGATGAATATTGGTGGTAAACCACATTTTGCATTACCCGCCTGGATACCGATAACTTTTGAATTAACGGTGTTGTTTTCGGCAGTAGGGATGGTACTTACTTTTTGTTATTTATGTCAATTATCTCCTTTTGTAAAAAAGCATCATTTTCATGCCAGGGCAACCGATGATCTGTTTGTAATGGCAATAGAATGTACCGATAGAACCGATGAAGGAGAAGTACAACGTTTCTTACAGAATTCAGGAGCAAAAGAAATAAATGTTCAGGTTGCAGAAAGTGGTTGGTGGATAGGACGTTATGACAGAGAACAAAAATTATACAGGGACGAAAAAGGATATTAATATATTAATAATTGTTTAACCCGCCTGCCGGCTGGCAGATTGATAATTGATAAATGAAACGACTTACTTATATAACAGCAATATTAATAACAGCAATTGTTTTAATTACTGGTTGCGAAAACAAGCGTAAGCCCGGTAAAATATATATGCCAGACATGACCTATAGTCGTGCAATGGAATCGTATACAGAACTTGATTCAATGGTATTTACAACGGAAGCTTCTAAAAAAGGAGGCAACATGATATATTTTAACAGCAAGCCTGTTGCAGGTACAATAAAACAAGGAGAACTTTTCCCATATACCATGCCCAATGATAGTAACGGTTATAAAATGAGTGCAAGTGTACAAAATCCACTTCCGGATTCTGCCATTACAAAATCAGCGATGGCTGAGGCAGGCCGGTTGTATAACATCAATTGTGCTATTTGTCATGGCACAAAAGGATTGGCAGACGGGCCTTTAGCAACTTCGGGTAAAATAGGCGGTGTTGCCAATCTTTCCCAACCTATGTATGTTAGTATGGCTGATGGAACTATGTTTCATTCTATTGCTTATGGAAGGAACAATATGGGCAGCTATGCTTCACAGTTAAGCAGGGAGCAACGTTGGATGATCATAAAATATATCAGGACATTACAACCGAAGACTGCAGCAGTAACAACTGTGGTAAAAGACAGTGCTGTAGTTAAAAAAGGATAATGCTGATCTTGAAAAAGGAATAGAGAAAGATATGATAGTGATAAAGTATAATTATTAATAATAAAGTTTGGCCGCCATCTCCTTTAGTCAGGGATAAAGGTTGAGGTCAGCATCACACAAAATAAAGTTTAGATGAATAATCAATTTGAATTACCGGGCAGTTATAAAAAGTGGACCTTGGGTTTGATAGTAGCCGGTGTGTTGGCATTGTTATACGGCTTTATTATGTTTCACCCGTTTGCACATGGTGGGCATGGTGAAAACACAAACAGCACCCGTTTTTGGGCCGTTCTGTTACAGAACAGCGTATATTTTTTACTGGTTGTAAATGCTGCAATGTTTTTCTTATGTGTAACTACTATGGCAATGGGCGGTTGGCAGGTTGCCATGCGTAGGGTGCCGGAAGCTATTTCCAGCGTGGTGCCAATTTTGGGAGTTATTACTTTTATAATATTGATGGCAATTGTTTGGGGAGGCCACACAGATATTTACCATTGGCTGGATAAAGAAGCGGTTGCAAATGACAAAATATTGAACGGTAAAAAAGGGTTTTTAAATCCTGTATTTTTTTCAATAGCATCTTTTGTAACGATAAGTTTATGGTGGTTACTCGGCCGTAAAATGAGAAGCCTTAGCCTTGAAACTGATAAGAAAGGCCCGATGGATTATGAAACAGGAAAAAAGTGGATCTGGAAAAACACCGTATGGGCTTCTTTATTTACTGTAACATTTGGTTTAACCGTAGCTTCTACAACCCCCTGGTTATGGCTGATGAGCATTGACCCGCATTGGTATAGCACCATGTACAGCTGGTATACTTTCGCAAGCACATTCGTATCTGGTATGTCATTAATAGCATTGTTTGTTATTTATTTAAAAAACCGCGGACAGTTAGAATATGTTACAGAAGAACACTTACATGATGTTGGAAAATTCATGTTCGCATTTTCTGTTTTCTGGACGTACTTATGGTTTTCGCAATACATGCTGATCTGGTACAGTAACCAGCCTGAAGAAACAAAATACTTTATTGAACGAGTAGGAACTGCCGATAAAGCAGGTCCGTATAAAGGAATATTCCTTTTTAACCTGATCGTAAATTTCCTTTGTCCTTTGTTAATATTAATGAAGAAAAGTGTTAAACGTAGCTGGACAATGGTAACCTTTATGGCGGTATTAATCATTTTTGGCCATTGGATAGATTTTTATCAGATGGTGATGCCGGGTACATTGGGTTCTCATGCAGAAATGATGCCTTTTGAGTTTGGAATTGCGGCATTGTTTATCGGAATAATAATGTGGAGTGTGGGAAGGTATTTTACCAGGAATTCTTTGGTTGCAAAAAATCATCCTTTTCTTAAAGAAAGTATCATTCACCATACCTGATCATTCAACAAAAGTAATAATTGCAATTCTTTAAAATTAATTTTGTATTCGGAAAACAGGTAAGAATAAATTAAGATTATTAATAGCTAAACGCTTGAAGCTAAAAATTTTTATACAATGAAGGAGTTTTTTCTGGTTGCAATAAGTATCATGATCTTTGTGCTGATCTTTCAGATAGCAAAGGCGAGTGAATATGTAAGTGTGTTGAAAGGCGAGGAAAAGACACGCAGGCAAAATAATAAGATAAACGGGTTTTTACTTATAGCCTTGCTGATCTTTGGTTTGATTGGTGTATGGTATTGCAATGAACTATACTACGGAAAAACATTATTTCCACAGGGATCAGCTTCTTTGGAAGGTGAAAAGATTGACCTGATGCTTTATATCACTATTGCAGTAACAGGAGTAGTTTTTGTTATTACTCAGGTGTTACTTTTTTGGTTCGCTTTTAAATACCAGGAAAAAGATGGCCAAAAAGCATACTTTTTTCCGCACAATACCAAACTGGAATTATTATGGACAACAGTTCCTGCAATATTTTTAACGGTGTTGGTAGTTTTTGGTTTGAAATATTGGTTTAAGATCACAAGCGATGCACCGAAAGATTCTGTGGTAGTTGAAATTACCGGCCACC
Source organism: Ferruginibacter sp. (assembly GCA_031422055.1). Taxonomy (GTDB): domain Bacteria; phylum Bacteroidota; class Bacteroidia; order Chitinophagales; family Chitinophagaceae; genus Ferruginibacter. The sequence continues at coordinate 12,466 of JANOPU010000007.1, read as the reverse complement.
AGTTTGCTTGGGAAATGCGTTATCCGGGGAAAGACGGAAAGCTTGGAAAGAAAAATTATAAATTATATAATTCGCCTTCCGGGAACATATTAGGAGTGGATTTTGAAGATCCCGAAAGCTGGGATGATTTACATACTACTGAAATGCACTTGCCGGTAGGAAAACCTGTCAAGTTGGTTATTCATGCAATGGATGTGTTACATGATGTTGGTCTTTCTCATTTCCGAATGAAGATGGATGCAGTTCCAGGTATACCAACAACCATGTGGTTCACTCCTATTCTTACAACAGAAGAAATGAAGAAAAAGACCGGCAATCCAAATTTTGTTTATGAAATAAGTTGTGATCAGATGTGTGGGAAGGGCCACTTTTCAATGAGAGGGGTTATTGTGGTAGAAAAGGAAGCAGATTATAAAAACTGGCTTGCAACACAAACGCCTGAATACATAACAATGTTTCCAGACAAGAACCCAAATAAAAAAACAGAAACAGCAGATAGTACCAAAGCACCATCTTTGGCACAAGTAATGTCGGATAAAAAATAATTAAACGGATTTATAATAATATTTAAGATTATGAGTAGTGTAGTTACTTCACAAAATGCAACAAGTCATACGGCGCAGGATGCACATCATGAGCATCACCACCACGAGACTTTTATAACCAAATACGTTTTTAGCCAGGATCATAAAACCATTGCCAAACAATTTTTGGTAACGGGTATTATCTGGGCAATTATAGGCGGGTTATTTTCAGTGGTCTTTCGTTTACAATTGGGATATCCTGAGCAAACATTTCCATTCCTTGAAAATTTCTTAGGGCATTGGGCAAAAGGAGGCAAGTTAGACCCTGAATTCTATTATGCCCTTGTAACAATGCACGGAACTGTATTAGTGTTCTTTGTATTAACAGCAGGATTAAGCGGTACTTTTGCAAATTTTTTAATTCCATTACAGATCGGAGCTAGAGATATGGCATCTCCAATGTTGAATATGTTAAGTTATTGGTTCTTCTTTTTGGCTTCTGTAATTATGATTTCTTCTTTATTTGTTCAAACAGGGCCTGCCAGTGGCGGATGGACCATATACCCGCCATTAAGTGCTTTGGGTGATGCGTCTATGGGAAGTAAGATAGGAATGGATCTTTGGTTGGTAAGTATGGCTATGTTTGTTGTATCATCATTATTGGGAGGATTAAATTATATCACTACCATTTTGAACATGCGCACAAAAGGAATGAGCATGACGAGAATGCCACTAACTATATGGGCATTATTCTTTACGGCTGTACTGGGTGTATTGTCATTCCCGGTTTTATTATCAGGTGCCATTTTATTATTATTTGACAGGAATCTTGGTACCAGTTTCTTTCTGAGTGATATTGTTGTTGCCGGAAAAATATTACCAAATGAAGGAGGAAGTGCTATTTTGTTCCAACACCTTTTCTGGTTCCTAGGCCACCCCGAAGTATATATTATATTGTTACCTGCGATGGGGATGTCTTCAGAGATTTTGTCGGTCAATAGCCGAAAACCAATTTTCGGATACATGGCAATGGTTGGATCTTTATTCGCCATTACCATCCTGGCGTTTCTGGTTTGGGCACATCATATGTTTGTTACGGGGCTTAATCCGTTTTTGGGATCTGTGTTTGTGTTGTTGACTTTGTTGATTGCTGTTCCTTCAGCCATCAAAGTATTTAACTGGCTTACTACCTTATGGAGGGGCAATATCCGTTTTACAGCAGCCATGTTATTTGCAATAGGTTTTGTAAGCTTATTCATCAGCGGAGGATTAACAGGTATTTTCCTGGGAAATTCTGCTTTGGATATACACCTTCATGATACTTATTTTGTTGTAGCCCACTTTCACATTGTAATGGGTGTTGCATCATTTTTTGGAATGTTTGCGGGAATTTATCACTGGTATCCTAAAATGTTCGGACGTCATTTAAACAACACATTATCGTACATCCATTTTTGGATAACCATTGTAGGTGCTTATCTTATTTTCTGGCCGATGCACTATGAAGGATTGGCTGGTATGCCACGTCGTTACTATGACTTTGCAAACTGGGAGTCATTTAAAATGTTTGGCGGACTGAATGAATTCATCAGTCTGGTAGCCATGATCGTATTTGCCGCACAGCTATTGTTTGTATATAATTTTTTCTATAGTATCTGGAAAGGAAGAAAAGTAACTAATTTAAATCCATGGGATGCAAATACACTGGAGTGGACAACGCCCATACGCCCCGGACATGGTAACTGGCCCGGAGAAATCCCGGAAGTACATCGTTGGGCTTATGATTATGGAAAAGACGGAAAGGATTTTATACCACAGAATGTACCGATTGGAAAAGATGAAAGTACAGATCATTAAAAGCTGATAGCTAACAGCTAATAGCTATTAGCCGGAAATGTCAGGATTGTAAAATAAAATATTACCTCGATTCTTTATAGAGAAAGTGAGGTTGGTTTATGCAGGAGAACAATACCATATCCAATTCAACTACGTTTGTATTGGCAAGTAAAGTGAAAGATTATTTTCAATTGATCAAATTCACTTTAAGTTTTATGGTGGTGTTCAGTACGGTAGTAAGTTTTTTAATAGCGCCTTACTATCAAATTTATACACGGTCAACGCTATTGTCAGTTCTTTTACTTTTTGTTGCTGGCATGCTAATAACAGGGTCGGCTAACAGTATTAACCAGGTACTTGAACGAAAAACAGATGCCCTGATGAAGCGTACAGCTTCAAGGCCTGTGGCAAGTGGCAGAATGAGTGAAACAGAAGCGTATGTATTTGCATGTATCACAGGGTTGCTTGGCATAGCCATGATGTGGTATTTTTTCAATTTCCAAAGTGCCATGATCGGGTTGTTCAGTTTGTTTTTATATGGGTTCATTTATACTCCCCTAAAAAAAATAAACTCAGTTGCAGTACTTGTTGGAGCAATACCCGGTGCATTACCTTGTTTAATTGGATGGGTTGCAGCAACTGATAGTTTCAGTGCAGGAGGATGGATACTATTCGGAATACAGTTCATCTGGCAATTCCCGCATTTTTGGGCAATTGCCTGGCTGGCGCACCAGGATTACAGTAATGCAGGATTTAAATTATTGCCTGCGGATAAAGGACCTACAAAATTTACTGCAGTTCAATCGATCATGTACAGCGTTATGATGATACCATTTGGTGTGTTGCCCTTTGTGTTCGGAATTTGTGGGTTCGTAAGTTTATGGATTGTTCTGGCCTGTAACCTTTGGATGGTTTATGTAAGTATCATGTTGTATGTTAACATGAGTGCCGGAAGTGCAAGAAAAGTAATGTTCAGTTCTTATTTTTATTTGATGATTGTATTTTTAAGCCTTTATGCTGATAAGATAAAAATTTAATTAGCTGAGGAAAGAAATGCTGTACAAGAGAATGATCCCTCGTAACTATGGATAAACTCAACAATCTTGAGTAAAAAACAAATGCATGAAAAAAGAATTTATTTCAATAATAACAAACTAAAGCCTCTTTTGGCCCGCCCGGATGACTGGTCGGACGGGGGTTGGGGTGAATATGAGTATAGTGGCGATGACACAAAAAAATAAAATACACCCGCATAAATTTGCTTTGTGGGTTGGTATTGGCAGTATTTTGATGATGTTTGCGGGATTAACAAGCGCATATATTGTTAAGAGAAACCAGGCAGGTTGGGTAACTTTTAATTTACCTGCAGCTTTTTGGTATAGTACAGCAGTTATTCTTTTAAGTAGCCTGACAATGTTCATGGCATTTAAGGCATTTAAAGAAAGAGCCATGAAGCGTTACAGGTTAATGCTTGCTGCTACTGTAGGGCTTGGACTTCTTTTTATCGTGTTACAGTTAATTGGATTTAAACAGTTGTGGAATGCAGGAATAACACTTACGGGTAATGTGTCTTATTCTTTTTTGTATATAATTGTAGGTATTCATGCTGCTCACATTGCAGGAGGGATAATTACAATGATTGTAATTTCTATGCAGGCATTCAACACTAAAATAAAAAATTATAGTACAGTAACGGTTGATTTAATAAGTACTTATTGGCATTTTGTAGATATACTTTGGATCTATTTGTTGATATTTTTATTGATGATAAGGTAAGTACTGGATACTGCCCGCCCGGCTGAATGCCGTTCGGACAGGCATACTGGATAAAAAAAATTAGGAGAACAAGATAAATAATAACAGTTTAACATTTTTAGATAATTATTATGTCAACAACAGCAATACCAGCAGGAACAAAATGGTGGAGTGGCGGAAAAAGCCCCTTCAATGCCAGTTATGGTAAGGTAATGATGTGGTACTTTTTAATGAGTGATGCTTTTACTTTCGGGGCATTTCTTATCAGCTATGGTACCATTCGATTTAGTGTAAATCACTGGGCCGACCCCAACGAAGTATTCAATGCATTTCCACTGGCAGGCCATGCAAATCTTCCTCTGGCATTTGTGAGTCTGATGACCTTTATCCTAATCTTTAGTTCTGTAACAATGGTGTTGGCAGTTCATGAAGGCCATAAAATGAATCGTAAGGGGGTAGAAAAATATATGATCCTTACCATATTGGGAGGTTTTGCGTTTCTTGGTTGCCAGGCTTGGGAGTGGACGCATCTGTTAACAGGAGAACACATTTCTTTATTAAATGATGGTACTTTAGGCGCATTACCAACAACTGTAAAAGCAAATCCATGGGGAACGGAACTTTCAAATCAAGCTATGTTGGTGGCATTACAAAAGACTCCTCATGAACAATTAGTAACAATTGCTTCCGGTTTACATCATGCTGGTGGTGAAGCTCATAATATTTCAGCTTTATCAAACGCTGAGTTGATCAGTCAGATCACAGCATCCGGTTTACACGCTACTAACCAGGGGCCTATCGCTTTTGGCGGTTACTTTTTTGGAATTACAGGGTTTCATGGATTTCACGTTTTTAGTGGAGTTATCATTAATATCGTTATGTATATTAAAACAAAACTTGGTCATTTTGACCAACGCGGACATTATGAGATGATTGAAAAAGCAGGGCTTTACTGGCACTTTGTAGACCTGGTTTGGGTATTTGTATTCCTTTGCTTTTACCTTATCTGATTTTTTTATTTGAATTGATTAATCATTAATGGTTTATTTATATGAGTCAACATACCATATCACCTGAAATAAGTTTTGCATCTGAGCATGCCGGAGATACAAAGCATATCTGGAAAACATTCTGGCTTTTATCTCTTCTTACAGTTTTGGAACTAGGGTTAGGCCTGGCCATTTATAATATTCATAAAGGAGAGCATCCTAGTGCTATGCTCGTTCTTTTCTTTAAAGGAGTGGTTTGCATACTAACCATTGCCAAGGCTTATTATATTGTTTCTGTATTTATGCACCTGGGAAGTGAAGTTAGAAATATGATCATGACCATTGTCGTTCCCCTTTGTTTATTTATCTGGTTTATCATTGCATTTTTGTGGGATGGTAATAGCTGGAAAACTATGCGTAATACTGATGGAGGAAGCAGACCTAATATTGAAAAAGTGGCACCTGCAGCTAAAGAAAAAGGAGCAAAAGATTAAAAAAACAATTTTCCGGATCAATAAAAATTATTTTAACCATCTCGATATGCATTGGGATGGTTTTTTTACACTTGAATTGTGCGAACTTGAACATTAATTTAAAAGTATTTTGAATAAAAAAGCAATTTTCTCCTTACTACTGGCTATTCTATTACCACTGACCGGGTATTGGTTGGTAAAGTATTATAGTAAAGATGCTGTTTTTATACCACGTCATTATTTCTACGATAGCGTTAACGTAATTGAAAAGAACGGCAAAACAAAAAATGATACGGTATGGCACCAGGTAAAAAATATTTCATTTACAAACCAGCTTGGTGAAAAAGTTTCGCTCAATGACTTGCATGGAAAAATAATTGTACTTAATTTTTTTTTCAGCCGATGTCCGAGTATTTGTCCCGGACTTGCAAAGAGCATGAAAAAGTTACAGGATTCTTTTGTTAAGAATGACAGTATAGTACAATTCATTTCCATTAGTGTAGATCCCAAACATGACAGTGTACCTCAACTCAGAAAATTTGCAGACCGTTTTAATGTTAATCATGATACCTGGTGGTTTGTAACCGGGGATAAAAAGGAAATTTATGATTTTGCCCTGCAGGAAATAAAGGCAAGTATCGCAGACAGTGAGGTTGACACTGCATTCATACACACTGAAAATTTTTTCCTGCTAGACAGTAACCGCATCGTTAGAGGCTGGTATAATGGGTTTGACACTTTAAAACAGGCGCAACTTGTAAGAGATATTCCGACACTGATGCTGGAGAGAGATAAAAAAAGCCCTTCTATATTAAGAGGGTTCATTCCTTACCTGCCGGTTATTTTTATTGGTATAGGTATCGTGATAGTATTAATGAATATACTTAACAAAAATAGAAAAAAACAAAACCTTAAAATATAAAATGCTGCAACCTGTTTTAAAAAAGAACGACCGAACAGCAAAGATATTTATTTTTATTGTTTCTTTCATTGTGTTCGCTGCAGTGGTAGCATTAAGCAGGGTGAAACTTGAATTGAATCTTCCCTTTAATGTACATGTATTTGCAACGGTTAACGCTGTGATCAATTCTTTGGTAACGATTTGTTTGATTGCAGGATTGATTTTAGTTAAGAATAAAAAATTTGTTTTGCATAAACAGATCATGCTCACGGCAATAGTTTTATCTGTTCTTTTTTTGGTCAGTTATATCGCTCATCACTTACTGGCTGGCGAAACAAAATTCGGAGACATCAATCATGACGGGATCTTAAGTATGGATGAAAAATTGAATGCTGGAACTACACGTGTTGTATATTTTATTTTATTACTTACTCATATACCATTGGCAGCAATTATTCTTCCATTTATTTTATTTACGGCTTACCGGGCACTTACCGGTGAATATGAAAAACATAAAAAACTAACCAGGTATACCTGGCCTTTGTGGTTTTATGTTGCTGTCAGTGGTGTGATCATTTATTTCATGATTCAGCCTTATTACAGCTAAACCTTATTTACAACAGTTACTGGTTACTGCTGAACTTTTATTTAATATATTTATAGGAAATATTAGTAAATGGGAAAAGGAAGGCTTGAGGCATTCAGCGATGGAGTAATTGCAATCATTATTACCATTATGATTTTGGAGTTGCGGATACCAGAAAGAGGAGAGCTTGTTTCATTAAGACCATTGATACCGGAATTGTTGAGTTATTTGCTAAGCTTTGTTTTTTTAGGTATTTACTGGAACAACCATCATCACCTGTTGCATGCAGTAAAAGAAGTTAATGGGGCATCATTGTGGGCAAACCTTCATTTGCTCTTCTGGCTTTCGCTGATACCATTTGTTACAGCTTGGATGAGCCACAATAATTTTACCCAATGGACGGTAGCCTCATACGGATTTGTAGCTTTGATGGCTGCAATTGCTTATACAATTCTTTCAAAGACCCTTATAAGGGATACTGATAAAAATGCAAAACTGGCTATAGCAATTGGAAAAGATACCAAAGGAAAACTTTCATTGTTATTATATGTATTGGGTATTTTGTTTTCGTTTGTTCAACCAATGATAGGCCTGGCATTGTATGCAACTGTTTCAGTGATCTGGTTCATTCCGGATAGTAGAATTGAAAAAAAAATTCCGAAGAAAGAGTAAAAAATAATAAAAATTACAGCCTGGATCTACCCGGCAAATTCAACCACTATTTTTAATGGCGACAAGTGTTTGATCTTTACCGGTATAATTGAATTGACAACTAAAGACTTATCAACGATCTTTTTAGTAAGAGATTCATCTATATTAAGTTTAGTTGGTAGTTTGTCTTTAATGAGATCTATATGTATTCCAAATGCTGTTATTTTTCTTATGGTAGCATCAACAACCGTTTGTTTTTTAAAATGCTGCACAGCAATTAAAAATTCAGGGATATAATTGTGATTGTACAAACTGGCAGATATCTTTTCAGGCTTATCAATCTTTTCAAATTTAAAATATACCGGATCGGCAGCTTCTTTTTCAGTTGGAGCTATTTCATAAGGAGATACGGTTAACGGAAAAAAAAGATAACTATCTATTTCTTTAATAAAATAATTATCGTCACTTACTTTTATATAGCCCAGAAATTTATTTTCTGTTTGTGCTTTATTTAATAAGAGCTCCAGTAAAGTGTTGTATTGATATTGCAGATTTGATGCATATTGCTGGCTGCCGTTTGCCCCTGTCTTTTTCAATATAAAACTTACCTGGTCTCCCATCAGGAAGCGATGAGGTTTTTTTATGATCTTTTGTTCCTTTAATTTTTGCTGCTCCTTTTCACTAATATCAGCCTGGATCGTTTTTTTCTTTCCGTTATCAATATATTCAATAACCGCACGGTTCTTTTCGTGATGAATAAAAGTAATTTTTCCTGAAATTGATTTATCGCTCATGAGCATAAAGGTAGGGCTGTTTCTGTAAATTGAAAGTAGGTAGAGATAAATGGGAATAGTTCTTACGTCATTGCGAGGCAATCTATGTTTATTAATGCAGATTGCTTCGTGCCTTACAATGACGTCCTCTTCGTGCCTCGCAATGATGTTCTTTTCGTATCTCACAATAGCGTTCTTAAAGATCTAAATGTTTAGCAGGGTCCCAGAATTTTAATTTGAAATCAACGACCGTGTCATCCATTACCTCTACTTTTTCTTTTTTTAATAATTCTTCCATTTGAGTAGGGGTGGCAAAATGATGTTTGCCTGTAAGCATCCCGTTTCTGTTTACAACCCGTTGTGCCGGAACTGCTGGTTTTATTTGGTGTGCCCCATTCATCGCCCAACCAACCATGCGTGCACTTAATTTTGTACCCAGGTATGCTGCAATGGCGCCATAAGAAGTTACCCTGCCTTTTGGAATTTGTCTTACCACATCATACACATCCCGGAAGAAGCTGTATTCCTTTATAGCCGGATAAGCTGCTTTTTTTTTAGGTTCTATAATTAAGGTAGATTTATTTTTTTCTTTTTTCATGATCCATTAAAGATAACAATTCGCTGCGTTTTGGTTCCGGTACAGATTCATAATTATATGGGCAATGTTTACAACCATTGCCGCAGCAATACCCTTTTTCAAAATGATATTTTTCCGTCAAAACGATAAAACCATCTTCATTAAAATAATAATCTTCTCCTTCAATCAGGTTATTGCTCATTATTAATAAATTCTTTTAATTGTTCATCAAGGTTTGGTAATTCATGCGGGATACTGAATTTCAGATAATGTATCTTTTTGCTTTGTGCAATATCAAGACCTTCATAATGCGTTCTTATTTTCAATGCTTCAGTAACATCGGATCGAGAATAAGCATCATCCATGTCTTCAACAATATTTAATTTATAAAGTTCAATAACTGTTTTGGTAAATTGATATAATTCCGGAGAATCTGTTTTTAAATTAATAGAACCACCGGGTCTTAGAATCTCTCTGTAAAGTCTTAAGAAGCGGGGATGAGTTAATCTTTTTTTTGCTTTTGATCCACGTGGTTGAGGGTCGGGAAATGTTATCCAGATATCTGTTACTTCTCCTGCGGCAAAATAATCAGTTATTTTTTCTACCTGTGTTCTAAGAAATGCGGCATTGGTCAATGAATTTTCCAATGCTTTCTTTGCACCAATGTACATCCTGTTTCCTTTGATGTCGATGCCGATAAAATTTTGATCAGGGAACAAAGATGATAATCCAATAGTATATTCTCCTCTCCCGCAAGCAAGTTCAAGCACAATAGGATTTTGATTCTTAAAATATTCATTCCACCGGCCTTTCATACCGGTTGGATATTCCAGTACGTTAGAAAATGTTTTTATCTGCGCAAAACGTAATAATTTTTTCTGTGCCATGGGCGGCAAATATAGAAAGCTTTATTGAAAGCTGTTAATGTAAGACCGAAAAGCATAGAGCTGCTAATATGCCTCCTATAACAGGTCCAATTACTGGTATCCAGCTATAACTCCAATCACTACTGCCTTTACCTTTAATGGGAAGCAACGCATGAATGATACGGGGCCCAAGGTCACGGGCAGGGTTAATGGCATACCCGGTTGGGCCACCCAAACTCAAACCGATACTAAGTACCAATAATGAAACCGGTAATGCATCCAATGATCCTAAACTATTTGAAGGAGGAATAATAAATAATACACCTATGATAAGTACAAATGTGCCAATGATCTCGGTAAGTAAATTATTAAAAGGGCTTCTTATTGCAGGCGCATTACAAAATACTGCAAGCTGAAGCTCCTGGTCTGCAGTTTCATTAAAATGCTGGCGATAGGTAACCCATACAATAAGCGCTCCCAGCATGGCACCAATAAATTGGCCAGTAATGTAAATCGGAACAGTTACCCAGTCGAATTTTCCTGCAGTTGCCAAAGCGATTGTAACAGCCGGGTTTATATGTGCACCACTGTAACGGGCAACACTATATACAGCTACAAACACAGCCATCGCCCATCCCATCGTTATTGCGATCCACCCACCACCATTACCTTTTGATTTATTGAGCAATACATTGGCAACAACACCATTGCCAAGAATAATTAGTAAAGCGGTACCAACAATTTCTGCTATAAAAGGAGTCATTTGAATAGATTTATTAAAAGAATGGTTAAAGAATTAAATACGCTTCTGCAATATGCAGAAAATCTTTTACTTCTTGCAATTCCCATTCTGCCGGTAAGTTCATTTCTTTAGCCATCAATGAAGCTACCATTGGAGCAGATTCAATAGCTGCAGTAGCATCCAATACCAATGCCCTTGTTCTTCTCGACAATACATCTTCTACCTTCAACGCCATTTCCTGCTTGACAGCCCATATCACGAGTGCTTTGGGATAAGGAAGACTGGGATGGATTTTTTCTGACAACCCTGGCTGGTCTGCTATTAATTGTTTGATGGAAGAAGAATCACTACCATAAACAGAAAGATACCCATCATTTTTTTGATCTTTCATAAACCCGTGCAAAGTCAATGAAGCGGTATCACTTTCTTTCTTTTCCAGTTTTCCCACAAAGACTGCATTATCAACGGCACTTTTTCCCATAGTTCTGTAAGTAGTCCATTTCCCTCCGGTAATTGTTATCATGCCGCTGGCTGATACAATTGTTGTATGATCTCTGGGTAAAAATGAAGTGGCTTTTTTTCCCTTAATATTGATCAGGGGCCTCAACCCTGTATAAACTGTTTTTATATCAATGCGTGTAATATTAGTAGTTAGATACCGGTTAATATTCCTGATGATAAAATCAATTTCATCCGGTAATGGTTTTGGTTCAATCAGTATATCATTTATTGGAGTGTCTGTTGTGCCAATTACAACTTTATCATGCCAGGGAACGGCAAACAAAACCCTCCCATCATCGGTTCGGGGAATAATCATTGCTTTATCACCCGGAAAGAATTTTTTTTCAACAACAATATGAATGCCCTGAGATACAGTAAGAAGAGGTTTGTGATTCGGATCATCCAGTTGCATGAGCTTATCTGTAAACACACCGGTTGCATTGATAACTACTTTACATTTCAATGAATATTCTTTTCCTGAAATTGTATCCATGATCACAACGCCACTGATCTGTTTTCCTGATTTGGTTATGGATATTAATTTGCAATAATTAATAATGGTTGCACCTTGTTCCGCTGCTGTTTGTGCCAGTGTTATAGCAAGCCTGCTATCATCAAATTGCCCGTCATGATATAACACAGCGCCATTTATTTTTTTTGAATTGATTGCAGGGATTAATTGTTGTGTTGTTTTTTTTGAAAGGATAGTTGTCTTACCAAGACTCAATTTTCCGGATAACAGATCGTACAATTTTAAACCAATTCCATAATACCATTTTTCCCACCACAGAAAAGTAGGAAGAACAAATGGAATAGTTTGACATATATGCGGGGCATTTTTTAATAGAAATCCCCTTTCTCTCAAAGATTCTCTTACCAGTTTAATATTGCCTTGTGCCAGGTAGCGGACACCACCATGTACCAGTTTTGTAGATCGGCTTGAACTTCCTTTTGCAAAATCATATTGCTCAACCAGTAAAATTTTATATCCACGGGAAGCAGCGTCTACTGCCGCACCCAGTCCTGTTGCCCCACCGCCGATAATTACGATGTCCCATTCATGAACCTGCGGTAATTGATTTAACATTTGTTGCCGGTTCATTGAACGAATTTTTTAAATTTTAATTCAGGATGTCCGTTTCTCGTCTCTGGTTTCTCGTTTGTTTAACACTGCAAATATTGAGCACTTAGTGAAAATGCAGCTTTAATTTTGTTTATTAAATACGCTACAAATTATTACAAACCCAACGAGAAACATTTAACGAGAAACAAGAGACGAGAAACGTTGTATT
>JANOPU010000006.1:0-3374 GCA_031422055.1 Ferruginibacter sp. | reverse complement strand
CATAAACTGTAATTATTTAGAACCGCTTATGCTAGCAGCTAACAGCTAATAGCTAAAAGCCAAAAAACAAACAATGAGTAAACTACATTTCACAACAAAACATGCGAACGAGGCTACCGTAAAACACGACTGGTACGTTGTCGATGGTACTAATCAAACCGTTGGTCGTATGTGCGCAAAAATTGCAGCCATTCTTCGTGGTAAGAATAAGGCTTATTACACACCACACGTAGATTGTGGCGATTTTATTATCGTGATCAATGCTTCTAAAGTAGTATTCACCGGCAATAAACTGGAAGACAAAAAATATTTGACTTTTAGTGGATATCCCGGCGGACAGAAAGCTGAAGTTGCAGAGAATTTATTAAAGCGCCGCCCCGAAGCTGTTATCGAAAGAGCAGTAAAAGGGATGTTACCTAAGAATCGTTTAGGACGCCAGATGTACAAAAAACTATTTGTATACGGAGGATCTGAACATCCTCATGGCGCACAAAAACCTGCAGCATTAAAATTTGATAAAATTAAATAATTAGCTAACAGCTAAAAATAAGAAAATGGAAAAGCAAAAAAACGCAGTCGGCCGCAGAAAAGAAGCTGTAACACGTGTTTTCCTTAGTAAGGGAGATGGCAAGATTACAGTGAATGGCAAAGACTATAAAGTATATTTCCCACTGGTATATTTACAAAATCAGGTTGAAGCCCCTTTAAAAAAGCTTGAGCTATCAGATAAGTTTGATATCGTAGTTAACGCAACAGGTGGTGGTGTAAAGGGACAGGCAGAAGCTACCAAACTGGGTATTTCCCGTGCATTGCTTGAAGTAAGTGCAGATTACCGCCCTGCTTTAAAGGCTGCCGGTTTATTAAAACGTGATCCGCGTTCAGTAGAGCGTAAAAAACCAGGCCGTAAAAAAGCAAGGAAAAGCTTCCAGTTCAGCAAACGTTAAGAAAATAAAGCCTTTAGCTATTAGACATAAGCTTTTAGCTAATACAATAAACTTAATAATTAAACTGCTGTCGCTAATAGCTAAACGCTTAAAGCAAACAGCTCAACTAAAAATTAAAAATGGAAAATAACACTTCCTTACAACAGCAACTTTTAGAAGCAGGCGTTCATTTCGGACATTTAAAAAAGAAATGGAACCCCAAAATGCTTCCTTACATTTTTGCGGAAAAAAAAGGTATACATATTATTGACCTTAATAAAACTGTAGAGGGCTTACAGGAAGCCGCAGCAGCTATGAAAGCTATTGCACGCAGCGGTAAAAAGATCATGTTTGTTGCCACTAAGAAGCAAGCAAAAGAAATAGTGCAGGAAAGCGCTAAGAAAGTAAATATGCCCTTCGTTACAGAGCGTTGGTTAGGTGGTATGCTTACCAATTTTAATACAGTTCGTAAGAGTGTTAAAAAAATGCAGAGCATTGAAAAAATGCTTGGAGACGGCAGTGCTGAAAATCTTAACAAAAAGGAAAGACTAACGTTATCCCGCGAAAAAGAGAAAATGGAAAAGGTGTTGGGTGGTATTGCTCAGATAAGCCGGGTACCCGCAGCATTGTTTATGGTAGATATCGGCCACGAACACATTGCTCTTGCAGAAGCAAGGCGCTTAGGCATCAGCACATTCGGTATGGTTGATACCAATTGTGACCCAAATAAAGTTGATTTTGCAATTCCAGCAAATGATGATGCTACCAAATCAATTTCTATCATTGTTAACTATATCACTGCAGCTATCATTGAAGGTTTGCAGGAACGCCTGGCAGACAAAGAAGAAGATGACCATAGCGATACAGAAGAAACACCTGAAGCCAAAGCAGCACGTTTTGAACAAAAGCAGGCTGATGGTGATGATAGAAATAAGCGTGGAGGCGGAACCCGTGGCGGTGCACCAACAAAGCGTCGTGTTCCGGGACCGGGAGCCGGTGGAAGAAGGCCAGCAGGCGGTGGAGGACCAAGATAATAACTCCTTATTTTTTGAAAAGATCATTTCGTTATGATAATTGTATCGGTAAAGTGATACGTATCAAAAACAGGAATTATCAATTATCAATTATTAATTATTAAATTATCATGAGCGCAACAATAACAGCAGCAGATATAAATAAATTACGCCAGACAACTGGTGCCGGCATGTTAGATTGCCGTAAAGCATTAACAGAAAGTAACGGAGATTTTGAAGCAGCCATCGATTGGTTGCGTAAACAAGGCCAAAAAGTTGCCGCAAAACGCAACGACCGTGAAGCTAAAGAAGGTGTGATCTTTGCAAAAACAACTGCTGATAATAAAACAGGTATTATTGTTTGTATCAGTTGTGAAACAGACTTTGTAAGTAAGAATGCAGACTTTGTAGCATTTGCAGAAAGTATTGCTAATGCTGCAATTGAACACAATGTACAATCTGTCGAAGCGTTGAATGAAGTAGAGATCAAAGGAACAAAAGTTTCTGATATGATCAATGAAAAACTTGCTTCCATTGGAGAAAAAATTGAAGTTTCAAAATTTGAAAGAGTTGAAGCTCCTTATGTAGCAAGTTATATTCATGGTGCAAACCGTATGGGAGTTTTAGTGGGATTAACACAGGAAGCTGCTGAAGCAGGGAAAGACCTTGCCATGCAAATAGCTGCAATGAATCCATTGGCAGTTGATGAAACATCCATTCCTGCAGACCTGATCGAGAGAGAAAAGAACATTGCGATTGAAATGGTTAAAGCAGAAGGAAAACCTGCTGAGATGGCTGAAAAAATTGCCATGGGTAAACTGAATAAATTTTTCAAAGACAATACATTACTGGCTCAGGCATTTGTAAAAGACAATAATAAATCTGTTTCTGATTATCTGAAAAGCATCCATGCTGATCTGAAGGTTACAGAATTTAAGAGAGTAGCATTGGGATAAATCCTAACTAATTAAAAAAAAGCGAAACAGTTAGTTTCGCTTTTTTTTATTAGATATATTTTTACGAGGAGTATCTTAAAAATATCACCCATCTTAATGCATAATAGTTTTTTTGAAGGAAAATTTATATAGACAATTTTAAAAATCTATCTTCGCCAAAAATATTTAAGCACCACAACCAAATCTCCATGCTTCCCAAATACAAGCGAATCTTACTAAAACTTTCAGGTGAATCTTTGATGGGAGAAAAAAACTTTGGAATGGATTCCGCAGTTATTGCTCAATATGCCCAGGATATTAAACAAATTACAGAAATGGGTGTACAGGTTGCTATCGTTATTGGCGGTGGTAATATTTACCGTGGCATGAATGAAGCGGAAACAGGTATTGAAAGGGCTCAGGGTGATTATATGGGTATGCTGGCCACAGTTATCAATGGAATGGCATTGCAGGCAGGGCTGGAAAAGGCAGGGGTTTATACC
>JANOPU010000005.1:0-7273 GCA_031422055.1 Ferruginibacter sp. | reverse complement strand
TTCCGTTCAAAAAGGAGCAAAATTGTTGATCACTAATGCTTCAATGCTGCCTATCCGTTATGAAGTAAAAAATACAACAGATGTTATTGAAATTCAGATGGAAGAAGCTAACAAAAGTTTGAATGAAGTAGTCGTTGTTGGGTATGGCACTAAAAAGAAAAGAGACCTTTCAACAGCCGTTTCATCAGTTTCGGCAAAAGAAATTGCAGCTACACCTGTAGCAGATGCCGCTCAGGCATTACAGGGAAGAGTAGCGGGTGTTACGATCGTTCAGGGGAGTGGTGCACCGGGTGGTACAGGCGGAACAGGAATCAGGATCCGTGGTATTTCATCATTAACGGGTACAAATAATCCTTTGATAGTTGTTGATGGTTATCCATTGCCAGACCAGGGGTCAGATAACATATTGAATTCTTTTGGTACCGGCGATATTGAATCCATTGATGTTTTAAAGGACGCGGCAGCGGCTTCTATATATGGGGTTAGGGGTTCTAACGGTGTGATAATGATCACAACTAAAAGAGGCAAGCCGGGAAAAGCAACTTTAAATGTAGATATCTATAGAGGAATACAACAAGCATGGAGTTTACCAACCATGTTAAACGCAAGAGAATATGCTATTTTAAATAGCGAAGCAAGAATAGCAAGTGGTTTGCCGGTAATTTCAAAACTGGCAGATTTCAACGCAGTTCAAAATCAATATGGTAATGGAACTGATTGGAAGGATGAAATATTCAGAAGAGCTGCCATGCAAAGTGTGAATATTACAGCAACCGGTGGATCAGATAAGGCGCAATATTTATTTTCAGCAGGTTATTTTAAACAGGATGGTATTATTTATAAAACAGATGTTGAACGTTTCAATCTTCGTTTTAATGGAGATATAAAAGTGAATGACAGGATAAAAATTGGTAGTTCTTTATCAATGAATAAGTTTACTGAACATGGAACAGATACTTATTCTCCTTTCAATAGTGTAATATTATTGGCATTAATGGCTCCTCCTACTGTTTCTCCCCGTAATGCGGATGGTTCTTATGCTGGTGGAAATGGCAGCGTGGATGGTTTTGATGAGCCAAACCCTATTTATCAATTGGAAGTTCCAAAAAATAACTTCGTTAAGTATCGGGTTACCGGAAATGTTTTTACAGAGATTACTTTATATAAAGGATTAAAATTCAAAGCTCTTTTTGGAGCTGATTATAATTATAGGGAGATCAATAATTTCAGTCCGGCAACAGCATCAACTGGTGGAAGGCCTTTTATTTTAACCGGTTATGATGTGATAAAAGGATTAAATCCTGATTACCTCGCTGAATATACGTTGACTTATGATAAAACAATTAAACAAAAACATAAGTTCAATGCCATGATCGGGTACACTTTCCAGGAAAGCAGATATTCTTTTGTTTCTGCAGGGCGCACCGGAACCTTTAATCCAAGTATACCGGTATTAAACGGACAAATATTCACACCAATCGATCCTGCACAAACCCGTAACGGAGCAGAAGATGGTATCGGCAGCAGGTTGATTTCTTATATTGGTAGAATTAACTACGATTTTGATAACAGAGGATTCTTTGGATTTACAATAAGACAAGATGGTAGTTCAAATTTCGCTCCTGAAAATAAATTTGCCATTTTCCCTTCTGTTTCCGCCGCATGGAGGTTAACAGAAGAACCATTTCTTCAAAATGTAAAATGGCTGGATGATTTAAAAGTAAGAGCAAGTTTTGGTTATACAGGGAATCCGAATGTTCCTGCATATTCATATATACAAGGAATTAATCAGAGTTTTCAATACACATTTGGAAATTCTACTGGTTCGGGTGGAATCGTAAATGGAGCTGCACCCAGCCGTACCTATAACCCGGATATTAAGTGGGAAAAAAATGAACAGTTTAATATAGGGTTTGATGGAAGTGTTTTCAAGAACCGTTTAGGTTTTTCAATTGACTGGTATCAGCGTCGTTCAAAAGATCTCATTTTATTAGTAGATCCTACGCTGATATCCGGAACTTTTGAATCAGTACCGTTTAATACAGGAACGTTACAAAACAGAGGAATAGATCTCAGTCTGAACGGAAAAATAATGTCAAGTAAATCATTCACATGGAATGCAAGCGCTGTGGTCGGCTCTTATAAAAATAAAGTTATTACATTAGGTAAGCGTAAAAATCCAATTGATAACCAATTTACCAGGATCACAGGTGGTAGTTTAAGAACTGCAGAAGGATATCCTGCAAGTTTCTTTTTTGGATTTGTAACAGAAGGGATTTTTCAGAATTATACCGAAATTCAAAATCATGCAGTCCAAACTGCAGGTAACGACCCCACAACAAGCACAGCACCCGGTGATATTAAATTTAAAGACCTGAATAATGATGGAATTATCAATAATGACGATCGAACCAATATCGGAAATGCCAATCCAACATTTACTTATGGGTTAACAAATACACTTACATTCAAGAATTTTGAATTAACTGTATTCATACAAGGATCCCAGGGAAATCAGGTTTTGAATTTTACCCGTTGGTATACAGAAGGAGGAGTGAGCAACGGAAATTATTCCAATGATGTGATCAATCGCTGGACAGCACCTGGTACCAGCAATACAATGCCGAGGCTTGTTTTAAATGATCCGAATGGTAATAATCGTGTTTCAGACCGTTTTGTAGAAGATGCTTCATATCTGAGATTCAAGAACGTGCGTCTGTCTTATAACATGCCGTCTAAATGGGCCGATTACCTGAAACTTAAACGAACACAATTCTATGTAAGTGCACAAAACCTGTTCACCTTCACCGACTATACAGGGATGGATCCTGAAGTTGGTGGCGGGGTGGATATAGGGTTTTACCCGCAGGCAAGAACATTTATAGCAGGTATTACTGTTGATTTTTAAAAAAACAAAACTCATTTTTTATGAAAATAAGATTTTTAAAAAACTTGATTATTCTTTTTGCACTGTGTGTTTCATTCACACAGTGTAAGAAATCTTTGTTGGATATTCCACCAACCATTCCAATTAGTTCAGTTGATAATTATTATAAGAATGAAGCAGAAGCTGTTATTGCAGTTAATGCAACCTACACTCCATTATCTGCCATATACAATGGTGCAGCCTGGCATTTGGGCGATATCATGAGTGATGATGCGGATTTGGGCGGCGGCGGCGGCGGTGATGGAATTGAAACAGCCGAGCTTGATAATTTCAATATGACTTCTTTTAATCCCATCGTTAATCTGATGTGGGGTCAGTGTTATTTTGGCATTCTACGGGCTAATCTTGTTATAGAAAGAGTTCCACTCGTTCCCGTTATGAGCGATGCGGTAAGAAAAAGAAGCCTTGGCGAAGGAAGATTCTTAAGAGCACTGTATTATTATCACCTGGTGCGTTTATTCGGTGATGTGCCTTTTTATACCAACGTTATTACTGCTGAGGAAGCTTCAAGTATTCCACGTTCTCCAAAGCAACAAGTGTATGATCAAATAATAGCAGATTTAAAAGTAGCCGAAACACTTTTACCAGATAATAATCCTTATACTTCAAATAATACAACCTTTCCTAATGAAGGAAGGGCAACAGCGGGTGCTGCAAAAGGGTTGTTGGCAGCTGTTTATTTAACATTGGGAGATAAAATAAATGCAGCTTTGAAAGCCAAAGAAGTGATTGACAATAAAGCGGTTTATGGTTATGACCTTTGGAATGACTATGCTGATAATTTCAAATTAGAAAATGAGAACGGAAAGGAATCACTTTTTGAAGTACAATACAGAAGTGGAGGAGGAACATTCCAGGATTTTGGGGCTGGTAGTAAAATGAATACTTTTTTTGGCCCACGTGCACAGAATGTGGTACAAACAGCCGGATATGGCTGGAATGTACCATCAAAAGATTTTGTTGACCAATATGAAAAAACCGGAACAACTTATAACACGATCATTGATAAGAGACGAAACAGATCGATCTGGATTCCCGGCGATACTTATGGAGCGTATACGCAACCTGCACAACTGATTGGTTCTCCCTTTGGTTTTAACGTAAAAAAATATTTTATTCCAATTGAAAATACCATAGGAGACGATGGCCAATGGAGGAGTGCATTGAATGTATCTCTTATGCGTTATTCAGAAATATTGTTGATCTATGCGGAAGCTGCCGGACCGGCAATGGGAAAGCCTTATGCAGACCAGGTAAGAGCAAGGGCAGGGTTGGCTGCATTGCCAACTGGTTTATCAGACGATCAATGGCTTACTGCTATCTATAAAGAAAGAAGGATGGAATTCGGATTTGAGATGCATCGCTGGTACGACCTGTTGCGTCACCCCGATCCCAATTATTTTATTACTGTAATGACGGCTGCAGGCAAAACAAATGTTCTGCCAAAACACCGTTATATGCCTATTCCACAGGCAGAACGGGATAAAAATCCAAGCCTTACTCAAAATGACGGTTATTAATAAACGCTTTAATTAAGTTGTATGAAAAAAACAGTATTTATTTCCGCTTTGCTTATTGCAATAAGCAGTATACTTATCCAATGCAAGAAAGATACTTTGAGTCTGAATGGATCAGCATCAGTAGCTGATTTTACTTTCCAGATCATTCCGCTACAGGACACTTTACCTTTTGCATATAAAGTTGCCTTTACTAATGTAAGTCAGGAAGCGCTTCAATATCAATGGGATTTTGGTGATAATACTGCCTTGTCATCTGAAAAAAATCCGGTACACCAATATGCAACAGGCGGTGAGTATAATGTAAAATTAACTTCAGTAGGTACCAATGGAAACAATACCATTGCAAAAAGAATTTTTGTTATTGATGCCTGCCAGAATGATTTCTTTAACAAGCTCACCGGTTGCAATAATTTTGTCTGGACCTGGAGTACAGATGCTGATGCAATCAGGGTTTTATCAGCAGATGGTTCACAAGTTTTTTTTACAGGGCCTGCAGCAAATTGCCAGGTCGACGATCTCTATAAGTTTAATGCCAGTGGTAATTTTGAATACAATGCCATTAATGAAACACTTGATGCCCAGGCAGGATTTAGTTGCCAGGCTCCAAAGCCTAATGCACAAAAATTTAAAGTAGTAAGTATTGCCGGCCAGCTCCCTCAAATTATTTTGGATAATAATGTAACTGGAGGAACAAATCCTTTTATTGGCACTACAGATGTAGTTGATAATAATACCTATGAAGTGGTTTCTTATACTGCTGAGAAAATGTTGCTGCGTGGAAGGATAGCCGGAACTGGCGGACAAAGGCTGGAAATTAAAATGAAGAAAGTTGTTTCTTTAACGCTTGCTGATATTAAAGCATTATTAAATGGAGGAAGCAGCAAAAGCTGGAAGCTTGATCCTACTCCGGGCGCTAATGCTATCATTGTTGGAACGGAATCAAATCTTACACAATATTTTCCAGGAGGGCCATTGGATGCAGGTTGTCAGACAGATGATTCTTATACTTTTACCACCGCTGATAAAGTAACCTATAATTCAAATGGTTCAACCTTTAATGGCGGTAATGTTGCCCCGAACTATAACTGTGGTGCAGACAGGTCTTATACTGACATATCTTATATATTCGGTGCTACAACGGGTGGAGTGGCTGGTTTAGCTACAATTCAACTGCCACCTGCACCACCAATTATATTTATTGGTACTACTGATGTTCCTTCAGAAAATGTTTACCGCATTATTGAGATCAGTGCTAATAACCTGGTTTTAAGAGCGGGTAACGGAACCGGTACTGTTTTTCAATTTAAATTTATTCCACAATAGTAAATTATTATTTATGCAAAATCAGTTAAAAATGTATACGATCATAACGCTGTTCTGTGCTGCTATTTTTGCCTGCACAGATAAAAAGGACATTCCTCCGGTCAAGCCAACTGAACCTCCTGTTGATAAAAACTGGTCGTTTGGAACTACACCGGTTTGGGAAGATAATTTTAATACTAATGCTGTTCCTGATCCTTCAAAATGGGGTTATGATGTTGGTGGTTCCGGCTGGGGTAATAATGAATTACAATATTATACCAATATTGGAAATGCAATTATGAATAATGGAAACCTGATCATCGAAGCAAAAAAAGAAAATAATTCAGGAAGAGAATATACCTCTGCCAGGTTGGTTACAAAAGGGAAAGCAGATTTTTTATATGGCAAGTTCGAAGTAAGAGCAAAAGTTCCAAAAGGACGGGGTACATGGCCGGCAATCTGGATGCTTTCAACAGATCAGCATTATGGTATATGGCCGGCATCGGGCGAAATTGATATCATGGAACATGTTGGATATGATCCGAATAAGATTCATAGTACCATTCATACAACTGCCTATAACGGTGGCAGAGGTACGCAGAGAACCGGTACAAAAATAATCCCGGATGCAACGGAGGCTTTTCATGTGTATACAACAGAATGGACACCTTATGCTATCCGCAGTTATATAGATGGAATACGATTCTTCGAGTTTATTAATGAGGGGAATGGCTATACTGTATGGCCTTTTGACAAAAAACAACACCTGATTTTAAATATTGCAGTAGGCGGTAACTGGGGTGGTGTACAGGGAGTTGATAATACCATTTTTCCGGCAACAATGGAAATAGATTATGTCAGGGTTTATGAAATGATCCCTTGATCCTGGTCATTCTAAAGATGTTTTCTTTTAATTGATTGCGATCAATTATTAATTAAATAAAAAGTGTGCGTTAAATGTTTTTCAAATAGCAATAAAATTTTTGAGTATGAAAAAGTTCTATTTTTTTCTTTCTGCATTTTTCTTAACCGCAATGTCATTTGCACAAACACAAATGAATTTACCGGTAACCTTTGATGATGCAACAGTAAATTATGGTTTGGTAGGATTTGGCGGAGCGGAGCAGTCAACGATCGTTACAGATCCGACACTTGCAACAAACAAAGTAGCTAAAGTAATCAAAACAAATACAGCTGAGTTATGGGCCGGAACAACGCTTACTGCATTAAACGGTACGATACAAACTAGTTTCAGCAGTAATATACCATTTACGGCATCTGCTACAAAGATGAATGTACGAGTATGGTCACCACATGCAGGCATACAGGTGAGATTGAAAGTAGAAGATAAGAATGATCCTACCCGTTCTTGCGAGACAGAAGCTACGGTAACGGTAGCGAGTGGCTGGCAGACGCTGGAATTCAATTTTTCAAACCAGGCAACTGGCACAGCGGCATTGAATCTTACCTATAATTACAACAAAGCATCGATCTTCTTCAACTT
>JANOPU010000004.1:0-6030 GCA_031422055.1 Ferruginibacter sp. | reverse complement strand
ATGAAATATTTATTGCCACAGATTCGCAGATTAGATTTTTTGATTCTATTAAATCTGTGAACCTGCCTGCCGGCAGACAGGTCTGTGGCAATTTGTTTTTTGTTTTTAGATACCTCGCAGCTTGCTGCGGGGTCATTCATTAACCTGAGTTCGGGATAAGATATTTTATAGGTTGTTAGTTACTAATAGCTTGTTGCTCTCTACTTTTTTTCTTGACAAAAAAAGTAGCAAAAAACTCAAGGCAGGAACCCCGCCCGAACGTGCCGTTCGGTACGGGCGGGGATTACAGCCCGTTCCTGCCATATAGCTTTAATCAGCTTTTGTACTACTGTAGATTCAGTATTAGTTCTTTAATCTTAAATTCATAACATTCCAATTAATAGAAATCAATTTTCTATTCGTTTCTTATCCAGAACACAGGTTAATATATTCATTCTACGCGTATTTTATATAAATGAGTAGCAATTAATATCAAAAAATTATTTTAATAATTTTACTTTACCAATAGTTTTCCGGGTATTGATTTGTTTTCATAAATTAATTTGTAGATATAAGTTCCGGCGTTCATTGTTTTAAGATGAATAAAATTGGTGCCTGCGTTTGTGAATATCTCCGACTGTATCATTTTTCCGGAAATGTCATAAATATTAAAAATGATCTTTGAAGCAGGGCCGCCCGAAACAATGATTCTCAATTCGCTGTTATTACTCACAGGATTAGGTTCTACTGTTACAACAAAATCTTCCTCAATATTAACTTGCTGGATATTTGAATATTTAATTTGACCATCCATTCCTGTTGTTTTCAGCTTGTAATAATTTTTACCTTTAAATGGAGTTTCATCAGTAAGTATATCTTTAAATGTTTGTTGTGCACTGCTGTAATTAATATATTTTTTTTGAAATAGTGGAGTAAAATTTATCCCATCTGTTGATTTTTCAATACTGGCTATATTATCTCTTTCATTGCTATCAAAACTCCACGATAGCCCTACTTTATTTTTATCTTTTAGTGCTGCCTGTAATGTTATATTCTGTATGGGAATCACAAAACTTACCACGGATACATTTCCGGCTGACGAATTGTTTACAACTGCATTATTAGTGGAAGTGTTGGCAATGCCGGCATAAAAACTGGTGCCAAAAGCTACTGTTACCTGTCCGGTCTGAGTCCAGGCATTACCGTCAGGTGACATATAAGCAGTAATAACATTGCTGCTGTTCTTATTTATTTTAAGCCAATAGGGATAAGCGTCTGTGGGTGCCGGCAATACAGTTGCAATAGTAGAAACGTCCCCTGCATTTACCCGGTATTGAAACACTGCACCTGCTCGTCCTGTTATAGCGAGCATGACATATGGGGAATTGGCATCTTCCGATACACGCAGCATTAAACCTGTTTTGGATAGTCCGTTAACCGGATCTGTATCTGCTACACTATAAATCTTTGCTATGATATCGCCTCCTGTTCCGGAAACTTTTACTTTTGTAAAATTAAATTGATCAGATGCGCTGTTGTTGATACCGCTACCTCCGCCTTTTACATTAAATGACAGTTTAGCATTATCATAGAAACCGCTGCCGGACAAAGTGGGAGAACCTATGTCTGTGTTACTCCAACCCGTTGGCAATGGATTATTAGGCTGGGTATAAAAGCCCGCTTTCCAGATACCGCTTCCCCATGTTGCAAAACTAATATGCGAGTTTGAAGAACCAACGCCCTTATATAAACTGGCACCGTTAATAAGCCCTGCATAACTGGCACTGCTGTTTTGTTGTTGAGAAGGTACCATCGGATTTACTGAAACCCATGAACTCATAGTAAGATCCCTGTAATACACACCCAAAGATGTTATGAGATATACACTTTCTATACTGCTGTATGGATCCACGAATATTTTTTCAAAATTTATGCCCGGCAAACCTGTTGCTGTGTAATTAGACCAGGAATTTCCGGCATTATTGCTGCGGTAAACTGCATTATTTGCAGATACATACAATACATTTGGATTAAGTGCAGATACCGTTAATGAACCTTCAATACTTGTGGATGCTCCTGCCGGTAAAGGTATTGGGTTAAATGTTGGAGGGTCATCTGATGCGTTGATAGACTTATAAACAAATGCATTATTGCCCAAGGCATATACAATATTGTTACTGGCAGGAGAAATTTTTACATCACGTATGGTTACATTAAAAGTAGAAATTTGAGTCCACGCTACTGAAGATGTTCCGGCCGAAAGATTATAACTGTTAATATTATCACTTCGCCAAACATTTGTGCCCCAACCAAAAGCAACTGCAGGGTTAAGCGGGCTAATAAAAAAACTTTGCCTGCTGTTAGAAACACCCGACGAATATATATTAGCAGGCAGGTTGAGATTTGCTTTCTGTGATCTGTTATATGGATTAAAAACTTTTCCACCCGTATTGGTTGAATATACATTATAACTGTTGGTATAATCACAAGTCATG
Source organism: Ferruginibacter sp. (assembly GCA_031422055.1). Lineage (GTDB taxonomy): Bacteria > Bacteroidota > Bacteroidia > Chitinophagales > Chitinophagaceae > Ferruginibacter. The sequence goes on along the minus strand of JANOPU010000004.1, from coordinate 3,556 downwards.
TGGTCATAAAGATCACCACCGGTATACGTATGGTAATTGCCATCTGTATTATTATAGATCACACCATTGTCCTGCAATCCACCCACAACAAAATCAGGATCAATATTGCTTTGCCCCATAGACAAATATTGATTGCATGCTAATCCGTTACTAAGTTGTATCCAGTTAACAGCATCACTTGTTGAGGCAAAAACACCGCCATCTGTAGCAGCAAGAATACGATTACTATTGTTTGGATCAAATATCAACTGGCGAATATCTGTATGAATACAACAATACCAGTTAGGCGTTTTTAGTGTCCAGTTTACTCCATTATCAGTTGATTTAAAAATCAAATGGCCTCCGGAATATATTGTATTTGGATCCGTTTTAGAAATAGTCAGAATAAAATTAGCCCATCCGTAACCGGTAGCTGTTGCACCGTCATAGGAGATTAATTTTACTGCATCAGTAAATGCATATTTTTTTATAAAACTAATGCCCCCATCTGTTGAATAATAAATGGAAGCGTTGTTTGCAGATGAAAAAGTATTATTCACCCATCCTGCATAAACAATATTACTGTTGCTTTCTGCTACGGCTACACGGCCATTAGCAAAAGTAGATGAAAATGCAGGATCCAGATCAGCAGTATTCCATGTATTTCCAAAATCAGTTGATCGGTAAAATCTGTTACCACCAACTGCCACAAGATTATTTCCGTTGCCCTGCCTGATTACCTGTTGTATCCAGGATCCTGCAGCCGACATTACAACAACCCAGTTTGCTCCTGCATTAGAGCTTTTGAAAATTCCGTTGTTTGTAGCGGCTACTATTTCCTGGGTATTGGCCGGATTAACAAGTACATCTAATACAACCACATTCCCCATTCCGGTATTTATTTGTGTCCAGCTAAGTCCTGCATTTATTGATTTAAAAGTACCATAACCTCCCCATCCATAGATCTGTGCGTAACTGGGTTCTCCGGATCCTGCATACATAATATTTGTATTTGAAGGGTCTATGGACAGACAGCCAAATTGAACGCCGGGTAAAAAACTGCCATGTAATGCTGTCCAGTTGGTGCCACTATTAGTAGTAATATATATACCACCCGAGCCCGTAGTGGCATATAGGGTTGTTGTAATTGTTGGATGTGCAACTATTGTAATGATCTTACCTATGCCATTGATTTGCCATCCGCTGTTAATAGCGGAAACAGGTGCGCCGCTTGTATTGTCATTGATCGGAAAATTAGTGTTGCCAATTCGGGAAAGTGATTGGGCAAATCCATTTGTGAGTCCAAATACAATAATGAAAGTCATTAATAAAGAGTAGGCATAAAATTTTTTCATAAAAAAAATTAAAAATCAAATTAAATGGTTGAATAATTCAGTGAGTTTGATAGAAAACTGTATTTAGTTTATTTTGCTTGCTTGTATAATTTCCAGTCTTTTGGTTAAAGGAATAATGGAACCATCAGCATGTACATAAGGTTTAATGGTAATGGCCCATCTGAGATAACTGGCAACCAATAATTCTATCGGGCTTTCTAAATGATCTTCTTCCGCTGAAGCTTTATTCCTTTCTTTTCGCCTTTCTTCTTTTTTCTTTTCTTTAAGATAGCCGGTATAAAAATTTTGAAATTCTTTTTGGGCTTCAAGGTAATTATAAGAAGAGTCGTTGCTCATAATTTTTACCCATACAGACCTTTGTACTTTTAGAGGAACCTGTTGGGCCTTTAAGTGAAAACAACAGATAAAAAGTAATACGACAGAAAAGAAGACTTTATTCATAAAAAATTATATAACTGTATAAAAAAGTTTAATTATTTCAACATGAATATACTCAAATTCTTTTATTCGTTTAGAAAGGGTTTAATTAAATGGGATATTTTTTATCTTAAACGATATCAGATTGATAGTTTGCCATTAATGATTTAGGTGTTTTTATAGTATGTAAGTGCTTTTGTTGAAAATAAAGCAGGTATTTTTACACTGATTCTAAGAAATGTGCTTAATTATATTTTTCTGTTTGCATTTCTAGCAGGACTTTTGTTACTATATAAGCAATTAAATATTAAATCCTTTAAACGCCATATTAAATCAAAATAAGTATGAAATTTTCTTTGTTACTGATAGTAGGTATTTCTTTATCGAATACTTCCTTTGGTCAATTAAAAAAGACTCCCGTGTGTCCTCCATTTCAGGCAGATATTGTTAGCGGAAGCATAAATAAGCTGTCTCCAAAATCTTCAATGGATGAAATTAAAAATTCATTCCCTTGTTTTAAACTTGTTGTAGATGGATCTGATAGCTCAGCAAAATGTAAGGGAGTCTATTATAATGATAAGGGTATTATTTTTTTTACTGAAAGGAACTATATTGAGATCAATGAAAAATTTGATGGTGTTATGACACCAAAATTAATTGGTGCAGACCGTAAAAGTCTTTTTGCCTTATTCGGATATCCAAAAATAAAAGACATTACCTGGGATGCTTTTCAAATGGTTTATGGGATACTTATTTTGTATTATGATAAAGCAGGTAAAATAAATAAAATTCAAATCAGCAGTAAAACGGTTGATAACATTAAGCTTTGTGAATAAGATTTTTTTCAAAGGGTAGATAACAATGGTATTCGTTTAATCTGAAAGACAACGTTTTTATTATTTCTTCATAAACCAATGTAAAACTATTATTATGTGGATAAGTGAATAAGTAAAATACTTAATACTATTCATATTTTATATTTTTATATAAATAAGCGTTTATGAAAAATTTATTACATTTTTTACTGCTGATTTCAGTTACTAATTTATCAGCTCAAACTGCAATTACATCTTTTAGTATTGTAAATGATATACCCGCAACCAGTTCGAATACATCACTGGGATGGAATACTTCGGGTGCTTTTAATAACACAACTACGTACACTAATTTTTATGGACAACGAAATGGCGGTGCTGGCGGAATTGAAAGAAGAGTAACAGGATTTTCTATAGGCCCATTAACTTTTTCTGCACTTCCACGGCCCGGCGGTTTACCTTATGATAATGTTATCATTAACAGGCATCCTTCTTTGCCCGGGGATACCATAAATACGCTTTATGAGAATACAGCCAGTGCAGGTAATAATCTGTTTTATGAAGCCAGTTATCTTCCTACTTTGAGTGGCGTTATCAATAGCCTTGTCTGTAACAGGGGCTCAGATAATACTTTCTCTAACAGGCCTACTACACAAGCCAATATTGAAAGAATAGACGAAATCATTAACACAGGCATCAATTGCACGGTTCCTGCAAGACAAGGTTTTTTAGTTAATGAACGTAATGGGAATGATAATTTTAAAGTTGCTGCAATAACATCTCTAACTTCTGGTACTGTTAGTACGCTTGGTTCTTTAGTTAATGTTTTAGTAGCTGCCTGGGGTAGAGTAGGGCCTGCTATCGTATCCCGGGTATTAAGTAAAACATCCTTAGACTTGAATCTCAGGGTTAAACAAGATATTCCCAGTCAAACTGTTTCCGGAGTTTTTATATCTTTTGCTGACCTTGGTATTCCTATTGGTACAAAAG
>JANOPU010000003.1:0-13758 GCA_031422055.1 Ferruginibacter sp. | reverse complement strand
GATGAAAATGGTGATCTTGGCCCCGTTTATGGCAAACAATGGCGCAGTTGGGATGGAAGCGGAGGCGTGGAAGTTGACCAGGTCTCTGATCTCATTAAACAATTAAAAACTAATCCTGATAGCAGGCGGATGATAATCAGTGCCTGGAATGTAGCCGAACTTCCAAAAATGAAACTGATGCCATGTCATTGTTTGTTTCAGTTTTATGCCTCACCCCCAACCCTTCTGCAAAGGGAGAGGGGAGTTAAAGGCAGTCTTTCGTGTCAATTGTATCAACGTTCTGCTGATGTTTTTTTAGGTGTGCCATTTAATATAGCATCTTATGCATTGCTTACTTTAATGATCGCTCAGGTATGTGATATGGAACCGGGAGAATTCATTCATTCATTTGGTGATGTACATTTATATAGTAATCATTTTGAACAGGCAGATCTTCAGCTTGCAAGAACACCGTATCCATTACCGCAAATGAAAATAAATCCTGCGGTAAAAGATATTTTTGGATTTAAGTATGAGGATTTTGAATTGCTGAATTATCAGTCGCATCCGGGGATAAAAGCTCCGGTTGCGGTTTGAAATAAGGAATAAGGAATAAGGAATAAGGAATAAGAAATAAGGAATGTGAAATAAGGAAGTTTAAAACGCAAATTCAGAAGAAAAAAATCGGCATATCAGGTTATAAACAACAATGAAGTGTTTTATTTTAATTCTATCTTTCCGTTCTTGATATTTATAGGTAAATGGACGCAAAAAAGTATAACCTTGAAGATAGGCTGGTAAAGTTTGCATGTTTGTGTTTGGATATCTGCGACTTATTACCGGCTACAAAAACGGGACAAAATTTAGAATATCAGTTAAGCAAAAGTAGTACTGCACCTGCTTTGGTATATGGTGAGGCACAAGCTGCTGAATCACCTGCTGATTTCATTCATAAAATGAAATTGGTTTTAAAAGAGATCAGGGAAACAAGAGTCAATCTGCGAATAATTTATGAAAAACCCGTATTAGTTAATGAAATAGTATTAACTGCTTTTAAGGAGTGTAATGAATTAATGGCGATTTTTATTAAAAGTATTGAAACAGCAAAAAATAATAATAGTGCAAATAAGAAATGATTTATAAATTGAAATAAGCAATCACTTTAAACTATTACAGCCGCTAACTTTCTTATTTCTTATTTTTACTTTCTTATTTCTTATTATGATTTCACTAATCGTCGCAGCTTCCACTAACAACGCCATCGGTAAGAACAACCAACTGCTCTGGCATTTACCCAATGACCTCAAATTCTTTAAGAACAAGACCTGGGGCATGGTAGTTATTATGGGACGTAAAACATTTGAAGCAGTAAACAAACCATTACCGGGCAGGGTAAATATTGTTATTACAAAACAAGAGAACTGGAAAGCAGAAAATGTATGGGTAGCAAAAGACCTGAATGATGCATTAAAACAAGCTGAAACAACAAATTGTAAAGAAATATTCATCATTGGAGGTGGGGAGATTTATAAACAAAGTATGGAAATGGCTGAAAGGATTTATATGACAAGAGTACATGCAGATCTTTCCGGGGATACTTTTTTTCCGGGTATTGATGAAAGCAAATGGCAGCTTAAGGAAAATTTGCATTTCGCTTCTGATGAAAAACATGCTTATCCATATAGTTTTCAAACCTGGAAAAAAAAATAAAGTAAGCGAATGTTATCACTTTCTTATTTCTTATTTTACATTTCTTATTCCTTATTACTTTGTATTCTTCATTTCAATTAACAAAAAAATATCTTTCCTATTATATCCATGCCTTCAATGGTAAAGGACATGGTGTGCATTCTCCTTTTGTTTTCGATTTTATTAAAAATGTGCTGAATGATAAAAAGAAATATGATTGTTATGAAAGCATAGAGAAACTGCGGAGAAAATTGTTACATAACGATCATATCATAGAAGTGGAGGATTTTGGTGCCGGTTCATCTGTGATAAAAACCAATAAAAGAGCAGTTAATAAAATAGCAGCATCTTCATTAAAACCCCGGAAGTATGCACAATTACTTTATCGCATAACGAAATATTATACACCTTCGATCACAGTTGAACTAGGCACTTCTTTTGGCATAACAACAGCTTATTTGGCATCCGGTAATTCTAATGCAACAATATATACACTTGAGGGAGCTGTTTCTATTGCATCTTTAGCTCAGCAGCAATTCGAAGATCTCTGTTTAAAAAATGTACATCTTTTACAAGGTAATTTTGACAAAACCTTACCCAAACTTTTCTCCTTAATACAAAGAATTGACTTTGCTTTCATAGATGGGAATCACCGCAAAGAACCCACACTTGAATATTTTGAAAAATTACTTAACCTGTCTTCTTCATCAACCCTGATCATTTTGGATGATATTCACTGGAGTTCAGGAATGGAAGAAGCCTGGGAACAAATTAAAAAACATCCTAAAGTAACGCTCACCATTGACCTTTTTTTTATTGGAATCATTTGTCTGAACAATGATATTAAAGTTAAACAACACTTCAGTTTAAGGTTCTAATTTCTATTATCTTTGCGGCAATTATTTTTTTGCATATGACAATTGGCATTTTAAAAGAACCGTCTCCCGAAACCAGGGTCTCATTATTACCTGAACATTTGGCTACCTTGAAGAAATGGAATGTAGATGTTTGCATCGAAAACAATGCAGGAATAACTGCATTTTCAAATGATGAAAAATATATTGATGCCGGAGCTACTGTAAAATCAAGAGAAGATGTATTGAAAAACAGCGATATATTATTATCTATTAATCCTTTTCAACATTCGGATATCGTTAACATGTTATCCGGTGTTTCATCAAAAATTTTGCTTGGGGTTTTCCAGCCGTTATTTAATGCGGTACTGATGAAAGATTGGGCTAGCAAAGGGTTCACAGTTTTTAGTATGGATATGCTTCCCCGTACAACCAGGGCACAAAGTATGGATATACTCAGCAGCCAGGCAAATATTGCAGGTTACAAAGCTGTGTTAACTGCCGCCAATTTATTTCCAAAGTATTTTCCCATGTTTATGACTGCTGCAGGCAGTGTTCCTCCGGCCAAGATATTGATATTAGGTGCAGGTGTTGCAGGATTACAGGCAATTGCAACGGCCAAAAGATTGGGTGCTGTAGTAGAAGTATTTGATACCAGGCCTGCAGTAAAAGAAGAAGTACAAAGCCTTGGGGCAAAATTTATTGAAGTGGAAGGTGCAGCAGATGCCAGCAAAGCCGGTGGTTACGCAGTTGAACAATCTGAAGAGTTTTTGCAACGCCAAAAAGCCAAAATAGCAGAGAGTGTAGCAAAGGCCGATATTGTTATTACAACTGCACAAATACCCGGTAAACAAGCTCCGGTTTTAATCTCAGCACAAATGATCGGTGCAATGAAAAATGGTTCTGTAATTATTGATCTGGCAGCTGCAACAGGTGGAAATACAGAATTGACCAAAACTGACCAAACTGTAATTTATCAGGGAGTTAGAATTGTTGGGAATTCTTTTTTAGCTTCATCTATGCCAAGTGATGCCAGTAAATTATATGGTAAAAATATTTTGAACTTTTTACAACTGATCATTGAAAAGGAAGGTAAGATTAATTTGAATTTTGAAGACGACCTTGTAAAAGGTACCTGTATTGCACATAATGCAAAGGTCTCAAATGAAAGGGTAAATAGTTTAATAGGTTAAAAGATATTGATTTAGTTCATTTTGTTTTTCTTTAAATACTATCGGTTATGGATAATTTATTAGGTTGGATATCAGAAAATCAACAAATTATTTACATTGTTGTCCTGATGATCTTTGTTGGGATAGAAGTCATTGGCCGTGTGCCTAGTGTGCTTCACACCCCTTTAATGAGTGGTGCTAATGCAATACATGGAGTAGTAATTATTGGAGCCATTATAGTTATGGGCAAAGCGGAAACAGATAATTATTTAGCATTGGCATTAGGATTTTTTGCAGTGATTTTAGGCACATTGAATGTGGTGGGTGGTTTTGTAGTTACTGACAGGATGCTGGAAATGTTTAAAAAGAAAAAATAGATTAATATATATGATGTATGATTTATGATGTATGATATGTTGGACTTTTTGATCATAGCGTTTACATCATAAATCATACATCATAAATCATACATTTTAATATATGAACGAACACATACTTACCATTTGTTATTTAATAGCTTCAGTTACATTTATTCTTGGGCTTAAAATGTTATCTGGTCCCGCAACAGCCCGTAAAGGAAATTTAGTAGCGGCATTTGGAATGGCAGTTGCAATTTTTGCTACGATCTTTTTGTATGAAGCAGAGGGACAGAAGCTCCAAAACTATACCTGGATATTTGCGGGATTACTGATTGGAACTATTGCAGGTACATTATCTGCAAAAAAAGTAAAGATGACAGCCATGCCTGAAATGGTAAGCTTGTTTAACGGAATGGGTGGCGCTTGTGCATCATTGATTTCCGCTGCTGAATTTTATCACATTTATAAAGCTCACCTGGGTTCTCCTGAAGTTCCCTTTGCTGAACTGGCAAGTGTAGGTCATTATATAACTATTGTTGCCGGTGCCATTATTGGAACCATATCTTATACGGGCAGCATTATTGCATGGGGTAAATTAAATGGAAAAATAAAAGATTTTTCTTTTAAAGGACAGCATATCGTAAATATGATTGTGCTTGTTTTGGTAATCATTGCATCTGTATTTGCTTACCGGTCAACAATCGGAACTATCTATTTTCCATTCATACTCATAGGATTTTTTGCATTTATTTATGGAGTATTGTTTGTACTGCCTATAGGCGGTGCCGATATGCCAGTTGTGATCTCATTACTCAATTCATTTACAGGAGTTGCGGCAGCCTGTGGTGGCTTCCTATATGATAACAAAGCAATGCTTACCGGTGGTATTTTAGTGGGTGCTGCAGGAACATTGCTTACAATGCTTATGTGTAAAGCTATGAATCGATCTTTGATCAATGTATTGATAGGTTCGTTTGGGGGTGGGAATAAAAATAACGCTGTTGCAGGTTCAGCTACAGCACAGGGACATTATAAGGAAATTAGTCTGGCAGATACCGCCATGTTAATGAGTTATGCAAATAAAGTAATGATCGTTCCCGGATACGGGTTAGCGGTAGCACAGGCGCAGCATATTTGTCATGAGCTGGAAGAATTGTTAAATGAAAAAGGGGTTGAAGTGAAATATGCCATACACCCGGTGGCAGGCCGTATGCCGGGCCATATGAACGTTTTGTTGGCAGAGGCAGATGTGAGTTACGAGAAATTACTTGAGATGGAAGAGGCCAATGATGAATTTAAAAAATGTGACGTCGTTTTGATACTCGGCGCAAATGACGTGGTAAATCCTGCTGCAAAAAATGATCCATCCTCACCAATTTACGGTATGCCAATTTTAGAAGTGGAACTTGCCAAAAATGTTATTGTGAATAAACGAAGTATGAAACCCGGATATGCCGGTATTGAAAATGATCTTTTCTTTCAACCGAAAACCAGTATGCTTTTTGGAGATGCAAAAAAAGTAATACAAGACCTTGTTGCAGAGATAAAATCTGCTTAGAATTCCTTCAATTGAACATTGATTGTTGAGCATTAGATATTGAATATTTTTTCACCAGCATTTTTTCTTAACCTATAATCTTTTTGTCTCTTACTTGTAATACATATCATTTTTCCACTTTCTCTTTAAAAGTTTTAATATCCATATTAGTACTTTCATTTTCAATAAATGCAATCTCTCAAAATCTTTTTGCAAACCCGGGTTTTGAAGATATCAATACCTGTACAGAATATCATGCTCCCTGTGCACCGGAAGCCTGGTATTATATCAAGCCTACAACAAATCCATTGGTGAAAGGCAGAGTAGCGCCCAGGCCTTTATTGGGTAATAATTTTTTACTGGTCCCGATACACAATGTATATGAACCAAATGGAACCCGCCCTTATGTTTATAGCATGATCGCCTGTCCATTATCTGCAGGGAGTAAATACAAACTCAGTTTTTATATAAACTCATCCAAAAGAAAATTTTACAACCTCGATTTTTATTTCTGCGACAAAGAACCTGCGACGAGATATTTTGAAACAAAGAATATTTCTCCTACATTCAGTATTACTAAAAATGATGTAGTTGCTGAAATGAAACAAGGTTGGCTTGCAATTGAATATTATTTTATTGCTACCGGTAATGAACAGTTTTGTATGCTTGGTAATATGTCTCAGACAATGGATTATGCATTGGAAGATAAAATGAATGCTTCAGGGATGATATTTTATTTTTTAGATGAAATAAAATTAACTGCTGTTGATAACAATCCTGTATGTAAAGAATATGAGCATCTTGTAAAAATCATGTATGATCAGAACAGCAGGCACAGTGATTATATTTTACTTGATGTTGAAACTAACAAAGCTATAATGCCTGTATTTATTACAGATACAATAAGTATCCCATCAGTATTTTTCACATCGAACAGTGCACAGGTAAAACTCTCCTTTCAAAAAAAAATGGATAGTATTGCCAATTTGCTTTCTCAGAAAAAAATTTCTAAGATTGATATCATCGGGCATACAGATAACAGGGGAAATGCAGAAGAAAATAAATTGCTGTCTCTTGCCAGGGCTGAAGCGGTGAAAAATTATTTGATCAATAAATTGCCACAATACTCTGTATATACCTTTATTGCCGGAAAGGGCCAGGAACAACCTGTTGCAGACAATACAACAGAGTGGGGTCGTACAAAAAACAGGCGGGTTGAAATTGTATTAACGATTCTGGATCAACGTAAGCAGGATTGAAGCCTTAGCTTATTAAGTGTATTCTACTTTCATTTAACCTGTTAGTAAAGTAAAAAAACAAATCAGCAAATCAACAGCAATAAATTAATTTTGTTTCAATCAAATAAATAATTTTGATACAACAAATTCCAACCGAGTTGCTTGCCTCCTTGCAAACTGTAAAAGGTTTTGATGAAGATGCATTCAGGCTTGTGCATGAGTCCGGTGAACAAATAACGTCAGTAAGGCTTAATTCCAAAAAAATACTCGATATTCAACATTCGACCTTGCCTACCGGCAGGCAGGTATTCAATGATCAATTGGATCAGGTTCCGTGGAATGCCTCTGGCTATTATCTTCCCTCACGCCCGTCATTTACAACTGATCCATTATTCCATGCAGGGGCTTATTATGTTCAGGAAGCGAGTAGTATGTTTTTGGAGGAGGCCATCAAACAAACTTGCGATCTTACTAAACCAATTCGTGTGTTAGATCTTTGTGCTGCACCCGGAGGGAAATCAACATTGATACAATCCATTATTTCAGAAAATAGTTTATTGGTTTGTAATGAGATCATTAAAACCAGGGTAAATATTTTAACAGAGAACATGACCAAGTGGGGAGGGATCAATGTAGTTGTTACTAATAATGAACCAAAGGATTTTCAAAGACTTTCGGAATATTTTGATCTGATTGTTGTTGACGCACCGTGCAGTGGCAGTGGATTGTTTCGTAAAGATCCTGATGCTATCGATGAATGGAGTTTAAATAATGTAACGCTTTGCTGTCAGCGGCAACAAAGGATTCTTTCTGATATTTTACCTGCATTAAAACCCGGAGGCGTACTTATATATTCTACTTGCTCTTATTCGACGGTTGAAGATGAAGATATTTGTGACTGGCTCTTATCAGGTATTCCCGTCCGAACAGTGTTCAACCGGTCGGGCAGCATCCAGCATCCCCATCCGAGCGGCATTCAGCCGGGCGAGCAGTATCCTTTATCAAACATCCGCCTTCAAACAAAAACTGAATGGAACATCATTGAAACAGTATCAAATAATCATAATGCTTTTGGTTACCGTTTTTATCCTGATAAATTAAAAGGGGAAGGATTTTTTATAGCGGCATTTAAAAAAACTGGTATAGAAACTGATGAAAATAGAACCAAATCAAATAATAAGTTATCATTAATTTCCAAAGCGGAAATTGATGATATCAGGCCTTATTTTAAAAGTATTGAAGGCATCTCTTTTTTTAAATGGCAGGAAGAAATCATTTCTTTTCCTACAAAGATGTTAAATGATCTTTCATTATTACAATCATCTTTATACATAAAAAAAGCAGGCATAAAGACAGGTGCAATCATAAGAAATGAATTGATTCCTGATCATGAGCTGGCAATGTGCAATCTGGTTGCAGAATCAGTGCCTTCAATACATGTAGACAAAGAAACAGCATTGCGGTATCTGCGTCGGCAAGAAATTAGTATTGATACCTTATTGAAAGGATGGGTGCTGATAAAATTTCAACAAACATCATTAGGTTGGATCAAGATATTATCTAACCGGATCAATAATTATTATCCAAAAAGTTGGCGTATTCTCAATAAGTAATTACAAAACATTTGTTAATTCATCTTTGGAAAACAGTATAAAATTTAAACTTTTGCAATGTAGCTCAGTATGGAACATTCAATTAAATAATTTGTTATTAGACTCTTGTAGATATTACATATGATTGGACTTTTGTAAACCAACTTATTTCCGCATCTTTGCAACTATAAATTTCGTCCATGAAAAATTTAATTTTCCTATTATTTTTTGTTCCTCTGTTCAGTATTGCTCAAAAAAAACATACAGTTAAGACAAAGGAGACATTATATTCTTTAGCCAGGCTGTATAGCATTCACCCAAGAGAATTGGCTGCATACAATGATATACCAGTTACAACTAATTTAACAGTTGGACAGATTATTAAAATCCCGGCATCAACTACATTGGCTCCATTGTCAGGTCTTCCTGCAGTGAAGGCAGAACCCGTTATAAAAAATGAACCTGAAATTAAAAAGGAGCCGGTAAATAAAAAAGAAACAGTTGAAAAAGTTATTGTACCGGTTAAGAAGGAAGCTCTTACGCCTGTTTATCATAAAGTAGCCCCAAAAGAGAACTTGTATCTTATTAGTAAGTTGTATAAAAATATCAGCATTGATGATATAAAAAAATGGAATAAACTTTCAAGTGATGCATTAAATGTGGGGACTAATCTCATCGTTGGGTATTCAAATGAACCATCAATAAAAAAAGCGGAAGTAGTTAACGAAAAAAAGAAAGAGGAGAGTAATGAAATTGTGAAAGAATCTTCAAAAACTGTTGAGTCTGTAAAGATTAAAGATGAAAAAATTGTAAAGGCCGAGCCTGTAAAAAAAGAAGAGGCAGGACAGCCTGTAAAAAATGAAACCGATAAAGTTTCGGATAAGCCTTATAATGCTGGTTTATTTAAGACTTTATACGAAAAGCAGGTTAAGAATAAATCAACGCTTGCTGAAGAAAAGGGCCAGGCAGGACTTTTCAAAAGTACCAGTGGATGGGATGATGGTAAGTATTATTGCCTGAGCAATTCAGCCGCCTCGGGAACATATATTAAGATCACAAACCCTGAAAATCAGCGTGCTGTTTATGCTAAGGTACTTGATTTGATTCCAGATCTGAGTCAGAATAAAGGGTTAATATTACGAATCAGTAATGCAGCAGCTTCTGAATTGGGAAACACAACAGATAATTTTGTAGTATCAATAAATTTTTAAAATTAATCAGTGATGAAAAAAAATGTAGTTCTAGTTCTTGTGGTCATGTTTTTTTCAGGTAGTTTATTTTCCCAGCCAGGGGTAAAAGCACAAATACTTGGGAATGGGTTTGTAATAGAAAAAAGTAATAAAGCAACGCCGGTAAAAGACCAGTCAAAGACAAACTCCTGTTGGAGCTATTCTACAACTTCGCTGATAGAAAGCCAGTTTTTGAAATATAATAATTCAGAAATTGATCTTAGTGAAATGTTTACTGTATATAATATTTACATTGAAAAAGGAAAAAATTATCTGCGCCGGATGGGGAATGCTCAATTTGGAGAAGGAGGTCTTGGGCATGATGTTATAAGGTCCGTTTCATTGTATGGGGCAATGCCGGAATCTGTTTTCAGTGGGGTTCAGTCAGGTGCTGTATCAATGAATCATGGTAAATTGGTTATCATGCTTAAAAATTATCTGGATGGTCTTTTGAAATCACTACCATTAGCTGATAACTGGATGGATGAGTATAAAAAGATTTTAAATGAAGTTATAGGCACCCCGCCAACCGAGTTTGCAATTAACGGCAAAAAATACAGCCCCAAAACTTATTCAACAGAAATTTTAAAATTTAAATCTGAGGATTATGTGAACATTACCTCTTTCACAGATCATAAATTTTATTCATCCTTTATTTTGGATGTACCGGATAATTTCAGCAATGGAAGTTATTATAATATTCCTATGAATGAAATGATTCAGGTTGTAAAGAATTCAATTAACAAAGGTTATACGGTAATGTGGGATACTGATGTTAGTAACAGCGGGTTTTCAAAAGATAATGGATTGGCTTTGTTTATAGAAAGACGTGATCAGGAAATACAGGAAGCGGTAACTGCCGATACGGAAGAACTTAAATGGGATGTACCTACGCGACAGAAGTATTTTGAAAACCTTACAACACAGGATGATCACCTGATGCACATAACCGGAATAGAAAAATCAAAAAAAGGGAAAACATTTTTTATTGTAAAAAATTCATGGGGCATAAACGGCCCCTACAATGGTTATGTAAATGTTTCTGAAGCTTATTTTGCTATGAATACCATCAGCTTAGTTGTACCAAAAGAATCAATTGATAAGATATTGCTTTTAAAAATGGGCGTAAAGTAAAAGGATAAAAGAGAGTCTAGCTGTATCATTCAAATCGGTAACCTCTTAAAAAATCTGCGATTGTCATTATTTTTTTTCCTTCCAGTTGCAATGTAATAATATTAATGTAACCGTTGCTGTTGGCGAAACGCAGGTAAGACTTGCCATCTGTTTCAAAGTTCCCGGGAATGACAGATGGACTTTCATTTACTTTTTCTGCACGGAATATCTTTAATTTTTTATTATCCAGTTTTGTATAAGCGGTTGGATATGGCGATAATCCCCTAATTAAATTATAGACCTCATCAACAGTTTTGTTCCAGTTAATCTCACAGGTTTCTGATGTAAGTTTTGGGGCATGATGTAATAATTGATGCCTGCTGGCAGGCAGGGTTTGATGTTGTGGTGTTTCAGTAAGGCTGCTATTTGCGATTTGACAGATTGTTTTTAATAATAATTCTGCTCCCGTTTCTTTCATCTTATCATGTAATTCCCCGGCTGTTTCATTTTCTCCAATTTCAATCTTTGTACTGAGTAATATATCTCCTGTATCAATTTCATGTTTCAATTTAAAAGTTGTGACTCCGGTAAATTTTTCACCGTTTATAATTGCCCAATTTATTGGTGCAGCTCCACGGTATTGGGGTAATAAGGAACCATGAACATTGATGGTGCCCATTACAGGCATATTCCAAACTATCTCAGGCAACATTCTGAATGCAACTACAATTTGTAAATCTGCATTTAAAGAACGAAGTGTTTCAATGAATTCCGGTGCCTTTAATTTTTCCGGCTGCAGAATATTTAATCCTTTTTCTTTTGCATATTTTTTTACGGCACTTTCCTGCAAATGCATACCCCTGCCTGCCGGTTTATCCGGTGCAGTAATTACTGCAACAATATTACACCCCGATTGTATTAGTTTATCCAGGGATGCTACAGCAAACTCAGGGGTGCCCATAAAAATTATCCGGAGATTCTTGTAGTCATTCATGCATGCGAAGGTAAATAATACCTATGTGATTTTTTGAATGTGCCAATATTTTAAAAACAGTATAGTGGTTTATGCCGATCCTTCGTTATGGTATCAAACAAATGATAAGATGTGGTGAAGCCGGTATTATTCAAAATCTGTATAAAGCAAATATTTTTTTCTGATGGCTTTAAAATTATTCAATGCAGGTTCCCAGCTTTTTTTAATGTCAGTTTCCGACGTGCTATTTTTTATTTGCTTCATCAGCACATCGTTGCCGGCAAGTTTATTAAAAAAATTATTTTTCAGGAAAAAACTATCCTTGCCCGGAAATAATTTATAAGCATCCAGAAGATATTTTAATTGAATTTTCCCATCTAATATTTTTACAATACTTTCAGTATTTTCTGATAAATTCCAACCATAACATTGCTGGTAAAAACATTTACTATTTTTTGCTCCTTCATTTGGTTTAGGTGTGAAAGCGAATAAATATTTTGGTAATGAAGGATGTCCGAAGATCTGAAATGGTTTATCTGTGCCTCTGCCTTCACTCAATACGGTGCCTTCGAAAAAACAAATTGAAGGATATAAATATATTGACTGCATTTCCTTCAAATTTGGAGAAGGATTTACAGGAAGGTTATATTTAATGTTGTGATCATAATTTTTACATTTTATGACTGTCATATGAAATGGCGTATCTATGGTAGGATTTGTTGTAATATTATATGCATTGATTCTGTTAGCTTCTGCAGAAAGCCAATTTTCTCCGGTAAGCATTAATGCATATTCACCAATGGTCATGCCATAAACAATTGGAACAGGTTGCATTCCTATAAAGCTCTTAAAATTTGTATCAAGTACCGGTCCATCAACATAAAATCCATTTGGATTTGGCCTGTCGAGGATCATTAGTGGCTTGTGATTTTCCAAAGCTGCTTCAATAATATATTGTAGTGATGAAATATAAGTATAAAATCGAACGCCTACATCTTGTATATCAAATACCAGAACATCTACGCCTTCAAAATCTGCTGACGTAGGTTTTTTATGATCACCGTAGAGGCTAATTACAGGAATTCCTGTTTTTTTATCAACAGAATTATTCACATGTTCACCGGCATCCGCTACTCCCCGAAAACCATGTTCGGGACCGAATATTTTAACGATTTTTATTCCGCTTTTTAATAAAGTATCAACCAAATGAGTATTGTTTATTACACTTGTCTGATTGGCAAAAACCGCTACAGACTTGCCTTTCAACAACGGAAGCCAAACTTCCATACGGTCGGCTCCGGTTACAACAGCTTTCCGTGTCATCTGTCGCGTAGGGGGTTGTGCACACCCAACTGCAGATAGTACGATCAGGGTAATAAATAATATTATTTTATTGTATTTCATGTATCAAAGATGCTTAAATTTATTTTTATTATTCAGCTTGTTTTAAGTTTTTTCATAATTTTACAAAACTCAGTTGATGTTCATTTCAACTTACGTTAATTAAAAAAATAACTATGCAACAAGTAAAGGAAGGTGATGTAGTAAAAGTTCATTACACAGGTAAATTAGCTACAGGTGAACAATTTGATTCTTCTGCAGGAAAAGAACCTTTAGAATTCAAAGTAGGGGCCGGACAAATGATAAAAGGATTTGATGCTGCATTGCCGGGTATGTTAAAGGGAGATAAAAAAACAATTAATATTCCTCCTGCTGAAGGTTATGGCGAAAGAAGCGCAGAGGCAATCATTGAATTTCCAAAAGAAAATGTACCGGAAGATATGAAATTAGAACCGGGAATGGGACTAACGTTAAGCAACCAGCAAGGACAGCCTGTACCGGTTGTAGTTGTTGATGTTAAGGAAGATGTGATCATTTTGGATGCTAACCATTTTCTTGCCGGACAGGAATTGGTATTTGATATTGAATTGGTGGAGATCGTATAGGACAACCGACGACTGACCCCCAGTGACTGAAGCAGTTTACGTGAGTAGCTGCTTTTTTTTATTTTTACCCGTCACGT
>JANOPU010000002.1:0-2221 GCA_031422055.1 Ferruginibacter sp. | reverse complement strand
AGTATGGATGAATGCGGATGGTACGGCAGCGACGGATGTATTTAAAGTAAAAACAGATGCAGTCGTCGTGACCCCGGTTTCGCAATAATTATTTTCCTATATAAGAATTTAAAAATTCTTCCGGGAGATTCGATTATGTAGTTGTGCGATGTTGTATAAATTTCATTCCGACATGTAGGAAAGCAATTGCAGGTTGGGCAAAGGTAAGGTAAGAGAAGGAAGGAGTAAAGGAGAGAAAGAGTAAAGTTTTGAGTGGTTTATATTTTAGTTGCTAACTTGAATTAAGTAATATAGGCACTTATTGCAATAAGTATAAAGGCGAATAAAAATGAGTCATTCACCTAAGTTCCTCCCGAGCTTGTCGAAGGATAGGGACAGGGCATCTTCTTTACGGCCACTCATCATTACCCCTGTTACCCTTGCGGCTTAGTCCTAATTTAAATCCTGTTTGCCAGGGTTTTCCATTTTGGAACGATTGCACAAAATCAACTCTGAACTGTTTGAAAATATTATCGAAGCCCACAAAATATTCGTAATAATATTTATTGCTGTTGATGTATAAACCATTTACACCGGCTACCAGGTAAAGATTTAGTTTCTTTAGGCCCGGTATTTTATTGGTCAAAAATCCATTGAAATTATGTTCGATATGTGCCAGTGAATAAAATTTTGATGTATTGCTAAAATCATAGATAGGTAACAATTGAAAACTATTTCTATACTCAGTGGCAAAGCTTGAGAGGTTACCATTGAAGTGCATGTAGTCTGGTACTTCCACATTACTGTTATTTAAAAATCCGCCGATGCCTAATTTATAACTGAATTCTCCCAACAAACGCAGCTTTAAATTATCAGTCATACTAAATTTCCATTTGCTAAAATCAGCATCATTACCCAATAAAGTGCCAAGTGTTTGTGTGTAGAGCAAATCAAAAAGTGGCATTTTAGATCCGATACTAATTTTTCTATCGGGCAGTTCGATATACTTTGTTCCCGGTTGCCAGCTAATGCCTAATAAGCCAGTCAATGATTGGTGACGTTGAATATTACGGGTAAGTAAATTTGTTGGATAATTGGGTGTGTATTCAATGCCCGGCTTATCCCGCCAAGTATATTTTGTTTTATTCTCCAACTGTTGTCTATCCTGGTATTGAAAACCAGTAGTAATAAAAAGCCCGTTGCCAACACCGTTCCGGTAACTGCCCCGTAAGTATGCAGCTTCATAGGTTTTCATTCTATTGTCTTCACTTAATAATGATGAAATAGAATTTCCCCGCTGCCCTACCGGACTATTATTATAGAATTGAAAAACTCTTTTGCCGCCTGACAAATTAATTGAACTGCTATACTTTTTTCCGAATTTATATATAGCAGTAAGGTGGGCATTAAAATGCTTATTGGTAAATCCATAACGAAGTACCGGTGATAAAGAAATGCTTCTTCTGCTGAAAGTAGTAGTATCAAGTCGTTTTGTCCAGGTAACATCAGGATTTACATACCAGCCTTCTGCCGGATTAAAACCTACAAGTTCCGTCAGTGGCCGGAAACTAAAGGTAGTGCGGCTACGCTGATAAGTAAAAGTTTGCTCAAAAATCAAGGCCTGCAAAGGTTTGAATTCATTTCGCTTTTTATCCATCGAATCAAGATAGCGGGGATCTTTTCTTACTATTTCCAAACTGTCCTTTCTTTTATAATCTTTTACTTCTTCTGCCATCAACGGAAGAGGTCTTGCTTTTTCCCAATATTCATTTGGCCTTTTGTTAGCACTATCGGTGTATTTTAAAATAGTGTTGTTAAAAGATTTTTTGTCAAACTGTGGCTCTACATTGAAATCGGAATAGATGTTTACAAAGCTTCCGTAAGCATCAAACCCCAAAAACTTTACCGCCGGGTAAATGACCTGGCTGGAGATGTACCATACTTCTTTGTTCAACGGCCTGTACAATTGCTCCACTCTCAATGTATCCATTATTTCCATCTGCGAAGCTTTGGTAAGCAACAACTGCACAGAATGGATACGCCAATCATCAACTACAATGTCAATATAACCACTGAATAGTGGTTCATACTTTCTTTTTGGTGTTACTTTAATATGAGAAATTTCCCGCCCATCTTCAAAGTAAGACCCTTCTAATTTGTAGCGGTAAAAGTTCAGTGCATTTTCAGCAATAGGCGATACAAACCCACGGGGGTTGAGCCTTTCTCCAAAGGATACATTATT
>JANOPU010000001.1:0-1886 GCA_031422055.1 Ferruginibacter sp. | reverse complement strand
GAAAACGACTTTGCCGCAGGTGGTTTACAAGACGCAAGGCAACTGGTTCGTTGGGCATTTGCTGCAAAAAAGGGAGAAATAAGCGAACCATTTAGTATAGGAGATCAGTTTGTTGTAGCCGTTCTGGACAAAATTTTACCAGAAGGAGTACAAGATTCAGAAACCGCCAGACCGGGATCTGAAGTTATAATCAGAAATAAAAAGAAGGGAGAAATAATAATAAAAAAGCTGGGAACAAATCCCACATTAGAAAGTGCAGCTACTGCTTATAATAAACAAGTACAACAGGCAGGAGCAGATTCGACCATTACAATATCCAGCCAGATGATAAACAGTATTGGGATGGAGGCAAAAGTTATCGGCGCTTCTTTTAATAAAGAATACCAGACAAAACCATCTCCACCAATATCAGGCACAAGTGCAGTATATATTATTAAAGTAAATAGTATACAAACAAAACCTGCGGATACTCCGGAAGTTTTAGCACAGCAGGCAACAACGAAATTAGGGACACTTCGCAGCCAGGTTAGTAATTGGTATGAAGCATTAAAAAAGCAAGCCACAATCAAAGACAACAGAAGCACATTTTATTAATAATTACCAGGTAGAATTATTTTAACAGCCGGCTTAAATATGAGCCGGCTTTTTTGTTTTAATTTTGTAGTATGTCAGAAGTTTTTATAAATAAAGTTGCAGAAAGCGGGATCGTAACACTAGACCTTGAAAATTATTATCCAAAAGAAGATATCGCAGTATTTGATATGAAAGAGTATCTTTTTATGGGACTGATCTTAAGGGAAAAAGATTTTAGGGCGGCGCTCAAGATGCTGGACACAACCTTTTATCAGAATAAAATTGCTGCAATTACCTGTACCGCAGATGCTGTAATTCCTATGTGGGCTTATATGCTGGCAGTTAGCGTATTGCAACCGGTAGCAAAGGAAATTGTTTTTGGAAATGAAGAAATGGCCAGAAAAAAAATACATCTAAAAAACATAGGAACGATAAGCGTAAATGATTTTTTTGATAAGAGAGTTGTTATTAAAGGGTGTGGTGAAGCGCCGATTTCCGAAGAAGCCTATATTGAAATCACTAATTTATTAAGGCCGGTAGTAAAAAGTATCATGTATGGCGAACCATGTAGTACGGTACCTGTTTATAAGAAAGAAAAAGGATAATACTAAAACCACCCCCGCCTTTTAAAAGCTACGATCATTCCAATTGGGATAAATAACATCAGCCCCACAGAAATAAAAAATCCCCAATAATTGTGTAAAAGCGGAATGGTTTCAAAGTTCATTCCAAAAATTCCACCGATAACGGTTGCTGGTGCAAGCAGGCAAGTTACAATTGCCATCACTTTCATAACCTCGTTTAGTTTAAGGTTTACCGTATTAAGATATAGGTCCTGCAAGCTCATCATCATATCCCGATAGTTTTCGGCAAGGTCGTTTGCCTGTATGATATGGTCATAAACATCTTTAAAATATTTTTCTGTTCTCTCTTCGATCAGTTCATTTTCGCTTCTAAGGACACCGTTTATTATTTCTCTCACAGGTGCAATATTTCTTTTAAGGACGATCATTTCTTTTCTAAGGATATTGATCCTGACAAGACTCCTTTTGCCCGGGTTGCGCATAATATCTTCTTCGAGCGCTTCAATTTTTTCACCCAGTTTTTCCATCACTACATAAAAATGATCTACAATCAGATCAATGAGGGAATAAAATAAAAAATCAGCACCATTTATCCGCACTTTACTTCCATTCACTTTTATTTTATCCCGAAGCCCATTGAAAACATCTCTATGCGCATCTTCCTGGAAACTGATAACAAAATTTTTCCCCAGGATGATACTTATTTGTTCTGTTTCAACAGCAGAATCC